>NZ_BAABHO010000001.1:0-240381 GCF_039542135.1 Actinomycetospora chlora | reverse complement strand
GCCCGCCGGCCGCGGCACCCGTCCCGCCCCCGCCGCCGACCTCGCGCGTCACCCCGACGCGGGTCACCCCGGCCCCCGCCACCCCGGCCCCCGCCACCCCGGCCCCGCGGCCGCTCACGCCGTCGC
The DNA here is from genome assembly GCF_039542135.1 of Actinomycetospora chlora. Taxonomy (NCBI): domain Bacteria; kingdom Bacillati; phylum Actinomycetota; class Actinomycetes; order Pseudonocardiales; family Pseudonocardiaceae; genus Actinomycetospora; species Actinomycetospora chlora. The sequence goes on along the minus strand of NZ_BAABHO010000001.1, from coordinate 240,255 downwards.
TGCCCGAGCCGCGGTCCGCGCCGTCGAACCCGACCCGGACCACGTCGCGCCACCGCGGTGACCCCCCGCGCAACGGCTCGGGTCAGCACGGCATCCCGGGCGTCCTCGACTTCGGGACGCCCGAACCCGGGACGAACGGCCGCACGAACGGGACCCACGGCGGCGGGCGGGGCGGCCGGCACGGGGGACCGAGGTCGGGCCGGTAGCGGGTGGCCGCCCTCCTCGACATCCGCCTGCTCGCCGCGGTCGCCGTCGTGGGCGGCCTGCTGGCGGTCGCGGCCGTCCGGTGGCCGACGTGGGTGCTGCCCGGCACGATCGCGCTCGGCATCCTGCTCACCCGCCCGAGCGCGGTCGGGGAACGGCTGCCGGTCCTCGGCCCGCTGGTCGTCACCGCCGCGGCCGGGGTGTGCCTGCTGCGCGCCCTGCGCACCCGCGACGTCGACCGCGGGCCGTTCCCCTGGCCGTTCCTGCTCCTCGCGCTCGCGTGGGCGTGGCTGGGGCTGCACGCGCTGATCGCGCCGGGCTCGGAGCCGAACCTCGCCACCTCGACGATCACGGTGCTGCTGCCGGTCGGGGCGTTCTACCTCGTCGTCCGCGACCCGGTGCTGCTCACGCGGGTCCGCACGGCGCTCGTCGGGCTGCTCGTGGCCGTGTCGGCCCTCGTCGTCGTCGCCCTCGCGCTCATCGCGGTGGCCGGCCCGACCGCGACGCTGGTCGGGGCGGTGCCGCTCGGCTACGTCTACTCCGACGCCGGGCTCTACCTGCCGGGCGCGCTGTCGTACGGGCTCGACCCGGGCGCGGCCTTCCCGCGCATGCTCACCGTCGGGCGCGAGCCGGGCATGGGCGCGCTGTTCCTCGGGTGGGCCCTGCTGGCGATGCCCGCGACCTTCCCGTACCGCCGCGCGAGCCAGGCGGTGCTCGCGGTCGCGCTGCTGAGCACGCAGTCGACCGCGGGCATCGGGCTCCTCGGGGTCTGCCTGGTGCTGCGCGTGGTGCTCGGCCGGGCCCGCTTCTCGCCGTGGGCGGCGGGCGCCGCGACCGTCGGGGGCGGCGCGATCGTCTGGCTCGCGATCTTCTCCCCCGCGTTCGGGCTGGTCACCAAGGCGGGCGCGGAGGGCGGCTCGGTCGACGCCCGCGACCGGGCCACGCTCGACGGGCTGACCGCCCTGGTGACCCACCCCTTCACCGCCCAGACCACGGCCGACCTGTCGTCGACGAACCTCGTCGCGGCGATCGCGGTGGACGGGGCGCCGTGGAGCCTGCTGATGATCGCGTTCCTGGCCGCGCCGGTGGTGCGCGCCCACCGTCGCGAGCCCCTGCTCTACGGGTCGCTGTTCGTGCTGCTGACGATGCTGACCGCCCAGCCGCTGGCCGGGAACGCCGGCGTCCTGCTGCTTGCCGCGATGTCCTTCTACCTCGTGGAACCCCGGGCGCACGTGCGTGATCTTCCGAGCTATAGCTCACGAGATCACGCACGTGGCGAGGTGGCGAGGTGACCCGGCCGGTGGTGGTGCTGGAGGCCGAGGCGGGCGGGCACCGGATGCTCTACCTCGCCGCGGTGGCCTCCTACCTGCACGCCCGGGGCACGCCGGTCGCGCTCGCCTCCACGGCCGAGGCGCTGCGCTCCGAGGATCTGCGGCTGCGGGTGCCGCCCGGGCGCGTGGAGGCGATCGACGTCGGCGCCGTCCCGTCGGCCGCCGGGATGGTGGACGCCGTCGCGCGGGTGCAGGCCGACCGGCCCGACGCGGAGGTGCTCGTCACCGAGGGCGACAAGTTCCTGCCCGCGCTCGTCCTGCGCCGCGCCCCCGTCGACCCGCGACGCCTGCGGGTGCTGGTGATGCGGGCTCCGGGCAGCGGCGCCGGCGGGGTGCGGGCGCGGGCCCGGGACGCCGTCAAGGTCGCGGCGATGCGCCTGGCCGCCCGGCGCGGCGCGCAGGTCCGGGTCCTGGAGCCCGCGACCGCCCCCCGCGCGGACTACCGGTGGGGCCGCTGGCGCTCGGCGCCCGACCCGGTCGACGTCGCCCCGGGCTCGGCGCCGCCGGAGCTCGCCGGCGCCGACCCCGGGCGTCACTGGCTCGGCGTGCTGGGGCACGTCGGGCCGCGCAAGAACCTCGACCTCGTGCTTGACGCCGCCGCCGCCAGCGGTGTCGCCGGACGGCTCGGCGTGCTCGTCGCCGGCCGCGTCGAGGACGGCGAGTGGGACCGTTGCGCCGCCGCCCGCGAGCGCTTCACCGCGGCCGGCGGCACGGTGCTCGCCGCGGACCGCCTCCTCGACGACGACGCCCTCGACGCCTGCCTGGCCCGCGTCGACACCGTCGTCCTCGCGCACTCGTCCGAGGGCCCGAGCGGCATCCTCGGACGTGCGGTCGCGCTGGGCACCCCGGTCGTGGCCGCGGGGGCCCGGAGCCTGCGCGCCGACGTCGACCGGCTCGCGGCCGGGCACTGGGTACCGCTGGAGCAGGCGAGCCTGGCGACCGCGCTCGCGGAGGCGAGCACCACGGACGCCCCTCGCGGCCCTCGCACCCTCGCCGGCCCCGACGAGTTCGCCCGGGCGCTGCTGACGTGAGCGCCCCCAGCCCGGCCGACGCGGCCACCACCACGACCGCGGCCCGCCGCCTCGGCGGGCAGGTGGTGCTGCGCGTCCTCGCGCGGCTCGGGTCGGCGGGCATGCAGGCCGCCACCCTGTTGCTGCTGGCCCGCGCCCTCGGGCCGGCGTCGTTCGGCACGCTCGCGGTGCTCGCGTCGACCGGGATGCTGCTGTGCAGCGTCGCCGGCCTGGGCGCCAGCACCCGGGTGCTGCGGGTCAGCGCCGAGGACGGTGCCGACCGGCTCGCGCCGACGCTGTTCTGGATGCAGGCGATCGGCCTGACCCTCGTGCTCGCCGGCCTCCTGGTCACCTCGCTGGTCCTCGGCGACCCGGCGCCGGCCGCCGTGGGCGCCCTCATGGCCGCGTCCGACCAGCAGGCCGAGTTCACCGTGTCCTCGCTGTCCGGGCACGGCCGCCAGCTCGCGGCGTCGGTGGCGATCACCGTGCAGCGCGGGCTCCCGTTGATCGCGGTCGGGGCGGCCGACCTCGCCGGCCTGCCCGTGCTCGGCCCGGTCGGGGTGGCGTTGGTCGTGGTCGCCGTGCTGGCCGTGGTGTGGGCCCCGCGCCGCTGGGGCGGGTGGCGGGCACTGCGGGCGGCGGCCCGGTCGTCGGTGGGCTACTGGTTCAGCGGGCTGGTGGTGAACCTGCGCCAGCTCGAGCCGCTGACGGTGTCCACGCTCGGCGGGGCGGGGGCCGCCGGGCTCTACGCGATCGCCGCGCGGGTGAGCAACCCGTTGACGATCGTCGTGACCTCGATGCAGGCGATCGCCGTGCCCGAGATGGCGCGCGCCCGCGACCGCGACGAGTTCCGGCGCACCTTCCGGCTGCTGTTCGGCCTCGCGTTGCTCTACGCCGGGGTGCTCGCGGCCGCGTCACCGCTGGTGGCGTCGGTGTTCCTGTGGATCGTCGGCCCGCAGTACGAGCCCGCCCGCACGCTCGTCACCGTCATGGTGCTGTGCGCGGCGCTCTCGGCGATCTCGCAGGCGCTGGCGGCCCGCCTGCTCGCGGTCGGCCGCCCCGCGGTGTCCGCGTGGATCATCGGCGTGGCCACGGTCGTCGGGCTGGTCGTGCTGGCGGTGACCGCCGGCGTCGACGGCGGCCGCGACCTCTGGGTCGCGCCGCTGGTCACGCAGTCGCTGATCCTGGTGGCCCTGGCCGTGGTCCCGGTCCGACCTCGGAACACCTCCGCCTGAGCGGGGACGGCGCTCTCCAAGTCGATCTCGCGAGAGCGTCAGCAGCGCTGTCGGGTCAGAACGGTGGCGGGTCGCCGTCGGGGTGGACGGCGGGCCCGGGCATGGTGCGCTGCGGCTCGGCCAAACCGGTGCGCCGTCGGTAGCAGGCGCGCCAGTCGGGGTGGTCGTCGTCGGCCCAGGCGGGCCCGTCGTCGGGCAGCGGGCGCGGTCGGACGGCGGGCCGGGGCGCGACGGGTTCCTGGAGGATCTTCTTCGGTCTGGTGGTGTGCCGGATGCCGGCGCGGGTGCGCCACCGGAAGTGACCCGGTGCGGGTTGGTGGACCGTCCAGCCGCCGTGGTGTTTGGCGCGGTGGTGGTGGCGGTCGAGCACCCCGAGGTTCCAGTCCAGGCTGGGCCCACCGAAGGCGTGGTCGAGGGTGTGGTCGAGATCCGAGGCCTGGGCGCGGCGGCGGCAGGCCGGGGCGACGCAGCAGCGGTCGCGGACCCGGGTCCAGCGGTCGATCTCCACCCGCGGCCGCCGCCGATACAGATCAGCGACCGTCGCCGTCGGCGGACCACCAGCTAGAGGTAGCTCGGCCAGCCGTCGTTGCAGCTCGGCCAGCAGCGCCGCCCAGGCACCATGGTCTCGGGGGTCGAGCGCAGCGAGCAGTGTCGTCGGAACGTGGAGTTCGACGATCGCCCGGCACCGCTGCCCCGACCCACCCGGTCGGGGCCGGTGTGGTCGTCGCCGGGCGAGCAGGACATGCTGCAGGCGGCCCTGATCGTCGGTGCACACCACCCGCCACTCACCCCTGCGATGACGCCCGAGGAGCTGGCGGGCCTGCCGCGCGAGGACGATGCCGTAACCGGGCACCTGACCCGGAAGATCATCGAGGCCCAGCGCCGTGGTCAGCCGCAGCCGCACCTCCCCGACCCCCGCCCGCACCCGACCGGGGCCAGGCTCCGGGCCCTCGAGCAGCAGCGGGAACGGCTCCGGATCCCTAGCCTCGCCAGCCGGGTCGGGAAGGTCGGGCAGGTCCAGGAGCCCCTGCCCGGGGTTCGTGCCCGTGCCAGCCGCCGCGCCGGCGACGGGGTTACCGCCGTCATCGTCAGAGCCGCCGGTCGAGCTGCTGTCGTCGTCAGCGCGGACGTCGCTGGGGCCGCCGTCGCCAGACTCACCGTCGCCAGGGCCGCCGCTGGGGCCGCCGCTGGGCCCGCCGCCGCCGGCCCCGCCGCCGCCGGGTCCGCCGCCGCCGGGTCCGCCGCTAGGGCCGCCATCGCCCGGCCCGCCGCTCGGGTCGTCGGGGCCGGGGTCGTCGCCGGGGCCCGCGTCGTCGCCGGGGGCGTGATACTCGGCGGCCAGCAAGACGGCTACGGCGCGGTCGTCGAGGCCGGCCAGCGATCCGTCGAGCAGCCGCTCGGCCACCTCCTTGCGCAGGACACCGACCGGGGTCAAGACGCCGAGTGAACGCACCGCGGCGGCCAGGGCGTCGACCCGGTCGCGCATCGCCAACCCCGAGGTGGCGGCCACATCCACCAGCGACAGCGTGGCCGTGCCCGACGGGTTGGCCTGCAGGATCAACCGCCCGTTGCGGCGCGCCTTGGCTTCGCGGCGGGCCGCCCAGCCGGGGTCGAGCTCGATCACCACCTGCTCGATCCGGTCGATCAGCTCCCCGAGCGGCATGCCCGCCGCCACCGGCAACAGCACGTCACCGACATGGCGGGCCAGGTCGTCGGGCACATCCCGGGTCCACTCACACAACCGCGACGCCCGCACCACATCCAGCCGGCCCTCCCACACCGCCTCACCCACCGCCGGCAGCCGCACCTCCAGATCCTCGGCCAGCCCCAGCTTGCGGGTGGCCATCGACCGCGACCAGCACAGCACCGCCGCGACCTCGTCGCCGGAGAACTCGTCACAACCCGAGTACCGCTCCGTCGAGCCCGCCCGGGCCCGACCCAGGTGGTGCATCGCGGTCAACGTCCGGGACTCCGCGCGCGCCTGCTGACGGGCGCACGCCCGCAGATAGGCGGCCAGGTCCTCCCCGGCCAACGCCGCCGCCGAGAACTCGTCCAACACCGCGTCGAGCTCCGGACCGGGGCCCAAACCGTCCAGGACCACGGCCACCGAGGGCCGCACGTCCTGGTCGATGCTCATGACCAGGACGCTAGCCCCGACCCCCGACAACGACGGCCGGACAACGGCCCGATCAGGTCCCACGAGAGATCACGGAACGGTAACGATCCCCACTCCAGCTGCTAGGAGACTGCTGAACACGTCAGCGCGTCGACGGTGGTGGTCGGCGGCCGGGTTGGGATCCTGGCCGGGTGCAGGGTCGCTCGGATGGTCGCCGAGGTGATCGCACAGACCGGGGCTGTAGCAGGCAGGACGCGCCGGGCGCTGGACTCGACCACCCTCGATGGAGCAGTCGCCTGCCAGACACCGTGACCCCGCTGACCGCGGCGATCCGCCGGGTCGCCCGCGACATTCCCGGCGCGGGCGAGATCGTCGCTGCCGTCACGGCCAGCGGCCACGACCACCTGCCAACCGGGCAAGCCGCAGATCGCCTGGGACGACTCTGCGGCCCGCGACGAGCTGGTCCCGGCGCTGGTGGGCGACGCGCTGGCGGCGCTCGCCGAGCTCGAGGCCCGCCACCCTGACGGCCCCACCAACACCCACTTTCCAGCGGGCTCCTAGGCCCCGCACACCGCCGCGACGGCGTCGCACACCCGGTCCACCGCGTCGTCGCCGATCCCGCCCCACAGCGGCAGGCACACGTGCCGGTCGGCGAACGTCGTCGCCGACGGGTGGCTGCCGTCGGCGTGCTCCGCGTACTCGGCGAGCGCGGACAGCACCGGGTAGCGGGTGGTCTGGATGCCGCGCACGGGCAGCTCGGAGCGCAGGGCGATCCGCAGGTCGGCGGTGTCCGTGCGCACCGGGAACGCGAAGTGCGACGAGCACGCGACGTCGACGTCGTCGCCCACCAGCGCGATCCCGTCCACGCCGGCCAGCCGGGCGCGGTAGCGCGCGACGGCGTGGCGGCGGGCGGCGAGGTCGTCGCCCAGGTGCCGCAACCGGGAGAGCCCGAGCGCCGCACGGGGCTCGTCGAGCCGGTAGTTGTGGCCGATGTCGACGACGTCGTAGGACTCCGAGTGGCCCCGGTGGCGGTCCCAGGTGCCCGACGTCATCGCGTGCGAGCGCAGCGACGCCACCGTCGCGGCACGCTCGTCGGAGCCGGTCAGCACCGCGCCGCCCTCGCCGAGGGGCAGCTGCTTCTTCGAGAAGAACGACAGGCACGCCAGGTCGGCGGCGGACCCGGCCGGCGCCCCGTCGCGGCGGCGCGCGCCGATCGCCTGCGCCATGTCCTCGATCAGCACGAGACCGTGGCGGTCGCAGAGCAGGCGCAGCGCCGCGGTGTCGGCCGACGTCCCGAACAGGTCGACGGCGATCACCGCCCGGGTGCGCGGGGTGATCCGGCGCTCGACGTCGGCCACCGACACGTTCGGGTCGTGCTCCGAGGTGGCGTCGGCCAGCACGACGGTGGCGCCGCAGTAGCGCGGGGCGTGCGCCGTGGCCAGGAACGTCAGGGCGGGGACGATCACCTCGTCGCCCGGTCCCACCCCGGCCGCCCGGCACGCGAGGTGCAGCGCGGCGGTCCCGCTGGAGACCGCGACGGCCCGGGACACGCCCGAGAACGCGGCGAGCGCCGTCTCGAACTCCTTCGTCCGCGGGCCCATCGTCAGCCAGCCGCTCGCATACACGTCCATCACCGCGGCGACGTCCTCGTCGCTCATGTGGATCTCGGTGAGCGGCACGTCCCAGGTGGCGGTCACGACGCCAGCCCGGTGGCGATGCCCTCGACGACGCGGTCCTGCTGGTCGTGGGTGAGGTGCCCGTAGAGCGGGATGGTCAGCTCCGCGCGCGCCCAGTCCTCCGAGCGCGGGCGGGACTGCACCCCGAAGCGCTCCTCGTACGCCGTGAAGCGGTGGATCGGCGGGTAGAACAGCGAGGTCTGCACCCCGTGCCGGTCGCGCAGGTGACGGCGCAGCGGACCCTGGCGCTCCGGGTCGTCGACGGTGATCGGCATGACGTAGCAGGAGCTCGTGTCGACGTCGGCGTCGGTGAACGGCAGCCCGATCCCGTCGACGCCGGCGAGCAGGCGCCGGTAGCGGCGCACGAGGTCGCGGCGGGCGGCGATGTCGTCGGCCAGCCCGTCGAGGCGGGAGTGCAGCAGCGCGGCCCGGCAGTCGTCGAGGCGGTGGTTGAACCCCAGGCCCACCGCGTCGTAGGAGTCGTTGTCCCGGCGGTGCCGGCTCCACGACCCGCTCGTCATGCCCTGCGAGCGCAGCCGCTGCGCCAGGACGGCGACGGCGTCGTCGTCGGTGGCCAGCAGCCCGCCCTCGCCGCAGGACAGGATCTTGTTGGAGAAGAACGAGAAGGCCCCGGCCAGCCCGAACGAGCCCAGCGCGCGGCCGTGCAGGGTCGCAAACGGGGCGTGCGCGACGTCCTCGATCAGCGCCAGGCCGTGGCGGTCGCACAGCGCGCGGAGCTCGTCGACCCCGGCGGGGTAGCCGGCGAAGTGCACGGCGCAGACGGCCTTCGTGCGCGGGCCGATCAGCGCGGCGACGTGCTCGGGGTCGATCCCCGGGTCGTGGCGGCCGCGGATGTCGGCGAACACCGGGGTGCCGCCGCAGTAGAGCACCGCGTTCGCCGTGGCCACGAAGGTGATCGACGGGACGATCACCTCGTCGCCGGGCCCGACGCCGGCGGCGAGGTAGGCCAGGTGCAGGGCCGCGGTGCAGGAGGAGACGGTCACCGCGTGGCGGACGCCGAGGTGCTCGGCGAACGCGCCCTCGAACGCCTCGACCCGCGGGCCGATGGTCAGCCACCCCGAGCGCAGCACCTCGGCGACGGCGGCGGTGTCGGCGTCGCGCAGGGCCAGGTCGAACAGGGGGACGGCGGGTCCGGTCACCGTGGCGGTCACGGGTGCCCTTCAGTCGGTGTTGCGGTGGGCGCGGGCGAAGGCGTCGCCGAAGCGGCCGGCCTCGAGGCCGGCGAGGACCTCGGCGATGCCGTCGGGGACGGTCATGAGCGTCTCGAAGCCGAGCTCGGCGCGGATGCGGTCGAAGGAGACCTTGTAGTCGCGGGGGTCCTCGGTGCGGGCCACGTAGGACACCTCGCCGCGGTCGGTCTGGCGGCGGATCTCCTCGACGAGGTCGAGCTTGCGGTAGTTCTCCCCCGAGCGCCCGACGTTGAACACCCGCCGTCCGACCCGCTCGACCTCGGTGTCCAGCACGAGCACCACAGCCCGCGCGACGTCGCGGACGTGCGCGTACGGCCGCCAGAACTGCTCGCCGAACACCTCGAGGTGCTTGCCGGCCCAGAGATCGCGGGTGAACTCGTTGACGGTGAGGTCGAAGCGCATCCGCGGCGCGACGCCGTAGACGGTGGCGAAGCGCAGGCACGTCGGCAGCAGGGGCGCGAAGTCGTCCTCGAGCAGCGCCCGCTCGATGCCGACCTTCTGCTCGGCGTACAGGCTCACCGGGGCCAGCTCGCCGTCCTCGGTGATCGGCACGGTCGGGTCGGCCATCCGCCCGTAGTTCGAGCACGTCGACGCGAACACCATGCGTGCCACGCCGGCCTCGCGGGCGTCGCGCACCAGCGCCCGCGACCCCTCGACGTTCACCTCGTGCGCCAGCGCGGGGTCCACCGCGCAGGCCGGGTCGCCGACGATCGCCGCGAGGTGCACGACCTCGTCGACGCCCGCGAGGGCCCGCGCGCGGGCGTCGGGGTCGCGGATGTCGCCCTCGACGAGCTCGACGCCCTGCGCCCGCAGCTGGTCGGCCTGCTCGCGCTGCCCGTGCAGCAGGTTGTCCAGCGCCCGCACGCGCCGGCCGCCGGCGGCCAGCTCCGCGCACGCGAGCATCCCGATGTAGCCGGCACCGCCGGTGACCAGGGCCGTCCGTTCCATCCGTGTCTCCTCGTCGATCACGCGGTCACTCCGGCGAGCACGCCCTCGGCCCGGGCCGCGACGACGTCGCGGTCGTAGGTGGCGACGGCCGCGGCGGCCGCCACCGCACCGTGCCGGGCCCGCAGCTCCGGGTCGTCGCGGTAGCCCGCGAGCACCGTGCGCAGCGCCGCGACGTCGTTCTCCGGGGCGAGGATGTGGCCGCCGTCGGGCGGGATGAGGTCGTGCACGCCCTCGGCGCCGGTGGACACGCACGCCCGCCCGGCCAGCATGGCGAGGATCACCGCCCGCGGGGCGCCCTCGGTGGGCGACGGGCAGAACACCGAGACGTCGAACGCCGACAGCACGTCGGCGACGTCGTCGCCCGGCGTCGGCACGACGTGGAAGCGGTCGCCGAGCGGCGCGGCGTGGCGGCGCAGCTCGTCCTCGGTCTCGCCGTCGCCGGCCAGCACGAGGTGCACGGACGGGTCATCGAGGGCCACCGTCGCGTCGACGACGACGTCGTTGCGCTTCTTCGGGTGGAACCGCGAGATGCACCCGACGACGAACGCGTCGGCCGGGATCCCCAGACGCTCCCGCACCCGGGCCCGGCCCTCCGCGGAGAACGCCAGCTCGTCGGCGCGCATGACGTTGGGGACCACGGCGACCTTCTCGTCGGGCACGCCCACCTCGCGCACCGACCGCCGCGTCCCCTCCGAGATCGCCATGACCGCCGACGCCCGCCGCGCGGCGGCGAGGTACAGCGCGCGCGGCAGCCCCTTGCGCAGCGGGAACGGCACCGGGCCCCACTCGGCCCACACCACGCGCGGCGCGACCCGCCGCGAGAGCAGGCCCGCGAGCAGCTGCTCCTTCTTGTAGTGCACGAGCAGCACGTCGAAGGGGCCGGCGTCGACGAGCGCGCGGTGGATCCCGCGGACCAGCTGCGGCATGCCCAGCACCAGGCGCCGCCAGGTGCGCACCGCGAGCTTCGGGCCGAGGTCGACCGGCTCGACGCGCACGGCGGTCCCCCGCCCGATCCCCGGCTGGTTCGACAGCATCAGCACGTCGTGGCCGCGGGCGGCCAGGGCGTCGAGCAGCTCCACCGCCGCGAACTCCGCGCCGCCGGAGGCGTGCGTCGTCATGACGGAAACGATCTTCATCGGCTCTTCTCCACGGCGTCGAGGAAGTCGCCCCACGGGGTGGCGTAGGGCCGGAGGCGCTCCACGAGCCGCTCCAGGTCGGTCCACCCGTTCGCGGCCTCCCAGCCCCAGTGCAGGACGACCGGGGTCCACAGGCCGGTGCGGGCCTCGAGGTGGCGCTCGAGCTCGGGGAGCACCCCGGCCGCGTCGCCGTAGAGGGGCGGGTGGGACGGCAGGTACGCCGCGCCGCCGCGGAACGTCGGCCCGGGCGGGGCGCCGAGCCGCAGCGTCGACTCCGGTCCGCCGGTGATCACCGGGAAGCGGGCGGCGAGCGCCGGCCACTGGCGCGCGCCGACCGTGTTGAACGGCGGCACCAGCACCTGCGGGTCGATCCCGGCGCGGTCGGCGAGCTCGGCGCGGGCGCGGTCGAGCAGCGCGCCCACCGCAGCCGGCGAGAGGTGCCCCAGCTCGGTGTGCCGGCGCGGGTCGCGGAAGTGCGTGCGGTGCTCGTAGCCGTGCAAGCCGAAGGCGACGCCGTCGGCGGCCATCTCGCGCAGGCGGGCCACCTCGAGGTCGGTGAGCTCCCGCGACGGGCCCTCGCGCTGCTCGGGGTCGGCGGCGAGGCGCGGCACGACGGCCACCAGGTGCGGCACCCCGGCGAGCAGCTCCCGCCACCGCGCGAACGCCGCGTCGTCGTGGCCGTCGGGCTCGCGGGCGGCGAGCCAGTGCGGGTACTCGTCCATGCGCAGCAGCACCTTCGGCGGGCCGTCCGCGGCCTCGCCCAGCACCGCGCGGCGCGCCCGCTGCGCGGGCAGGGTGTGGCGGGTGAAGGCGTCGAAGCGCCCCGCCTTGCGCTCGGCGGCCAGCACCACCCGGCGCGGCAGGGACGGCACGCCGGCGTCGGCGACCGCGGCGGCGACCTCCGGCGCGGCGACGATCGCCTCCTCGGTGACGGTGCCCGCGGCCAGCTCCTCGGCGAAGAGCAGCCGGGCGGTGCGGTGCTCGTCCGCGCTCAGCGCCGGACCCGGCCCGGTCCGCTCCACGGCGGTCACCGCCGCGCTGAGCTCGTCCAGCCGCACGTCCCAGGAGTGCGCCCGGGCCGCCGCCGACCGCCCGGCGCGCGCGTCCGGGGTGTCCGTCGCCAGGGCCTCGTCGACCGCGGCGGCGAACCCCGCGGCGTCGCCGGCCCGGGCGACGGCGTCGACACCGTCGAGCGCGGGCAGCGGCGTCGTCACCACCGGCAGGCCCGCCGCCAGGTACTCGTAGATCTTCATGGGGAAGACCGAGCGGGTCAGGTCGTTGACCGCGTACGGCACGATCCCGACGTCGGCGCCCCGCAGCACCGCGGGCAGGGCGTCGTAGGAGCGCCCGCCGAGCAGGTGGACGTTCGGCAGCGCGGCCAGCGCGCCGACGTCGGTGGACGGGTCGCCGACGCCGACCGGCCCGACCAGCGCCAGGCTCCACGCCGGGCGGGCCCGGGCCAGGTCGGCGAGCAGGTCGAGGTCGAGCTTGGTGGCCACCACCGCGCCGGTGAACACGACCCGGGGCGCGGGCAGGGCGTCGAGCGCGGGGTCGACGGGGCCGGGCTCGAGCGCGGTGGCGAAGAGCGCGGTGTCCGCGACGTTGGGGGCGAACACCAGCGCGCGGGCCTGCGGGCGCAGCCGCTCGGCCAGCGCCGGCGCGGAGGCGACGACGAGGTCCGCCCGCGCCGCGTACCGCTCCTCGGCGGCGCGGAACGAGGCGCCGTCGACGCCCTTCTGCGCCGCGATGTCGTCGACGCAGTGGTAGACGACGGTGTGCGGGTCCAGCGTGGCGAGCAGCTGCTCGGCCTGCGGGACGTAGCTCCAGAGCACGGGGCGGCGCCACCCGCGGGTGGCCAGGCGCACCTGGGCCCGCAGCAGGACGGCGTTGAGCGTCCGCACCCACCCCCGCGAGTGCAGCGGCAGCACCAGCGGCGCGAGGACCCGCAGCCCGTCACGACGGCGGGGACCCGCCAGCCCCCGCCCCAGCCGGCGCACCAGGCGGCGCAGGTCCCGACCGGCGAGCTGGGGGCGGCGCAGCCCCAGCGACTCGACGAACAGCACGTCGTTGTCGCGGGCGAGCCGGCTCATGAGGTGCTGCTGGTTGGTCCAGAGCTCCGCGTCCCACTCGGCGAAGCCGACGCAGACGATCGCCCGCCCCTGCAGGCGGGTCACGCGGTCTCCGGCTCGGCGGGCAGGAGGCGCGGGCGCATGCGCTCGAACTCCTCCATCGCCTGCTCGTAGTCCTCGTGGCGGCCGATGTCGAGCCAGTAGGCGTCGGGGCGCCAGGCCTCGACCCGCTCGCCGGCCTTGACCAGGCGCAGCACGAGGTCGGGGAAGTCGAGGCGCTCGCCGGCGTCGATGTACGCGAGGACGTGCGGCGAGAAGCAGTAGACGCCCATCGACGCCTCGTACTCCATGCTCGGCTTCTCGACGTAGTCGGTGACGCGGGCGCCGTCGTCGGCGTCCTCGAAACGCATGACGCCGAGCGAGATCTGCACCGTCCGCGTCGTCACCGCGACCGTGGCGGCCGCACCGCAGCGGACGTGGTGGTCGAGGAGCGCGCGGTAGTCGAGGTCGGTGAGCACGTCGCCGTTCATGACGAGGAACGGCTCGTCGAGCCCGTCGATGAGCGCGAGGGCGCCGACGGTGCCCAGCGGCTCCTGCTCGCGGTGGTAGTCGACGGCCAGCCCGTACGCCGACCCGTCGCGCAGGAACGCCTCGATCAGCTCCGCGAGGTGCCCGGTGGCCAGCGTGACGTGCGTGAACCCGTCCCGGCCCAGCTGGCGCAGCACGATGTCGAGGATCGGCCGGTCGCCCACCGGCATGAGGGGCTTGGGCAGCACGGCGGTGTAGGGCCGCAGCCGTGTCCCGCGGCCCCCGGCGAGCACGACCGCGCGTGCGGTGCCCGGCGTCGCTGTGTGGTCCACCCGCTGCCTCCCCTGCGCGATCCGGTGAACGGCACCGGTCCGCGTCGATCTCCGATGGACCGCGACGACCTCCCCCGGTCGACGGAGCGCGACCACGCCGGCCGTCGTCGTCCCACCTTCGAGCGACACGAAATTATCACGGGGAAATGACGAAGCAATTTCTCGTCGAATGGGCACGATGTCGTTTTCGACGGTGTTTGCGCCCGATTGTCGTGGCCCTCCGCCCGGCCCTGGGCCCCATGGCCTAGCGTCTCGCCGGTGACGGAGCCGCCAGCCCGATGAACCCCCGCCTCCTCCTGGCCCTCGCCCTGGCGATCGGCACCGTGCTCGCCGGATGCGGGTCGCACGAGGCGGCCGCGGTGCCGCCGGCCGGCCTCGACGACCCCGCGCACCGCCGCGTCGCCGAGGCCGTCATCTCGAGCTTCGAGAACTCCAGCACCGACCTGCCCTACGCGGCCGCGCAGCGCCTCGACGACGGCCGCGGCATCACCGCGGGCCGCGCCGGGTTCACCAGCGGCACCCACGACCTGCTGCTCGTCGTGCAGCGCTACGAGGCCCTCGCGGGCACGTCGACGCCGCTGCACCGCTACGTGCGCCCGCTGCGGGCGATCGACACCCAGGTGGCCGACGGCGGCGACGGGGACGACACCACCGGACTCGGCGGCTTCGAGGCGGCGTGGGCGTCGACGTCGCGCAGCGACCCGCGGCTGAACCAGGCCCAGGACGCCGTCTACGACGACCTCTACTTCCGCCCCGTCATGGACCAGGCGCGCCGCGCCGGCGTCACCACGGCGCTCGGCCAGCTCGCCCTGCTCGACACCGGCATCCAGCACGGCACCGGTACGGGCCCCGACGACCTCGGCACGATCGTCACCGAGACCGGGCCGCTCGCCGGCGACGAGCCGGGCTGGCTGCGACGGTTCCTCGAGAACCGCCGCCGCCACCTCGAGCACCCCGCCTACGCCGAGACCGCCGAGGTCTGGCGCGAGTCGCTGCCGCGCGTCGACACCCTGGAGCGGTTCGTCGACCAACAGCGCTTCGACCTCGCCACACCCGTCGACTGGACCTTCGCGGGGCAGCGGTTCAGCGTCCCCGGCTAACGTCGGCCGCGCGGTAACGTGCGCGCGTGCCGACCGCCGAGCTCCCCGAGATCGCGGCGGCGGTCGACGGCCTCCCGGGCGGGGACGGGCTCGACGTGCTCGTGCTGCACGGATCGCGGGCGCGGGGGGACGCCGGGCCGGCGTCGGACTGGGACTTCGGCTACCTCGCCCGCGACGAGGTCGATCCGGTCGCGCTGCTCGCCGCCCTCGTCGACGTCCTCCACACCGACGCCGTCGACCTCGTCGACCTGGCGGCGGCCAGCGCCCTGCTGCGGTTCCGCGCGGCGCGGGACGGGGTGCTCGTGCTCGAACGCCGACCCGACGCCTTCCTCTCCTTCCGCCTCGAGGCCGTGACGTTCTGGTGCGACGCCGGGACGGCGATCCGGGCCGCGCAGGCCGACGTCATGTCCTCGCTGGGATGAGCCGCGCCGTCGACGGCGAGCTCCTCGCCGAACGCACCGCGACCGTCCTGGCCCACCTGGACCGCGTCGCCGAGCACCTGCCCGACGACCCCGCGGACCTGCGGCCGATGACGTCGGCGACCGACACCGTCGTCCTGCACCTCTGGCAGGCGATCCAGGTCGTCATCGACCTCTCCGCCGGGACCTGCGTACGTCTCGGCCTCGGCAGCCCGCCGACCTACGGCGACGCCTTTCGGCTCCTCGCCGACGCCGACGTCATCGACGACGAGCTCGGCGAGCGCCTCGCCCGCGCGGCCGCGTTCCGCAACCTCCTGGTGCACGCGTACGGGCGTCTCGACCTGCGGCGCGTCCACGCCATCGCGCGGACCGGGCCCGACGACCTCCGCGCCTTCCTCTCAGCGCTCCGCGACCAGGTCTGACGCGCCGGCTCAGACCCCGAGGCTGACGTGCAGGTCGATCCCCAGCAGCACCAGCGGCCAGAGGAAGAGCGCGAGGAGGAACGAGACGAGCGACGAGAGGTCGGTGATCCCGTAGCCGTTGGAGAGGGCCACGACGAGGCCGACGATCAGATAGACGACCGTGCCCAACGACACGCTGCGGCGTCCGCGCATCTCCCACACTCCTGATCTCGACGGGGCGGTCCAGCAAACACCGACGACGGTGCGGTGACGACACCGGGTCGGCCGATCGCGTGACCCGGCCCTGCTCCGGTCGTTGGGCCCGACGACGCGCCGCCCTGCTCCCCTGGCCGGCGCCGGCCCGGCGCTCCCCCCGGGCCCCCGGCCGGAAGGACCTCCGTCGATGCTGCGGCGTGCGCTGCTCGTGCTCGTGACCGTGCTGGGGATCGCCGCCGTCGGCGTCCCGGCCTTCGCCTGGGAGGGCGGCGACGAGCCCGGCGCCGGCGGCGGCCCGGTCGAGTACGTGAACATGGGCGACAGCTACAGCGCCGGTAGTGGCGTCCAGCCGCCCGCGATCGGCGCCCCGCCGCAGTGCCTGCAGTCGGCCCGCAACTGGGGCCACGTCCTCGCCGCGCGCTGGGGCTACGAGCTGACCGACGTCTCCTGCGGCGGGGCCCAGACGAAGGACTACACGACCTCGCAGTACCCGGGCGTCCGGCCGCAGGTCGCGGCGCTCTCGGCGTCCACCGACGTCGTCACGATGACGATCGGCGGCAACGACGGCGGCGTGTTCATCGACGCCATCCGCTCCTGCGGCACGGCGGCGGCCACCACCGCCGGCACCGGCAACCCCTGCGAGCGGCAGAACGGCAGCCGCTTCACCGACACCATCCGGGACGACACCTACCCCGCGATCGTGCGGGCCCTGGAGACCGTCAAGGCGGCCGCCCCGAACGCGCGGATCGCCATCGCGGGCTACCTGCAGATCCTCCCGGCGCAGCGCGGCTGCTACCCGATCATGCCGGTCGCCACCGGCGACGTGCCCTACCTCAACGACATCGAGGCCACCCTCAACGACGCCGTGCGCCGCGCCGCCGCGGCCGCCGACGTGACCTTCGTCGACGTGACCCCCGCGTCGCAGGGCCACGACGCGTGCCAGCCGATCGGCACCCGGTGGATCGAGCCCGTCGTCGGCGGCACCAACCCCGTCGTCGTGCACCCCAACGCCCTCGGCGAGCGGGCCATGGCCGACCTCGCGGCGGCCAAGCTCGGCTGATCGGGCCACCACGACCGCTTCGCAGGTTGGCCTGCAAGGAAGGCCATTCAGGCCAACGCCGTTGCACCATCCCTCGGAGGCACTAAGCCATCCCTCTCACATTCCGTCACATTTGGCCGTAGTAACTCGTCAGTAGGGCCAAAAGTGTTGCAGCGATCCTCGTTTGGATCACTCTCCGCTGCTAGCGTCGCTGGCCGCAGGGCTTCGCGGGGGAGCAGCGCAACCGGATTTGTCGGGGATTCGGTTGGCCACATCGCGCTTCCGACCGGACCCGGGCAGGTGGTGTCGGAAGCACGAGTGTCGGGTGGGGCGTAACCAGCACGTCCCGTCGCGGGGAGTGGCGATGCGCGGGCGGGATGGAACGGGATCGATCCCCGACGAGACGCCGGCGGCACGAGCCGAGAGGTCCGTGACCGCCGTGGTCGAGCGGAGCCGGGGTGGTGGGAGCGCACGGCGCCTCGCCCTCGCGCTCGGGGCCGCAGCTGTCCTCCTGGCGCTCGGGTCCTCCCTGGACCACGGACTGAAGAGTCACGACCTGACCGTGGTGCTCGCCCTGGCCGCCGCGGGGTCCGGCGCCGCGGCGGCGCTGCTCGCGGTCTTCGCGGCTCGCCTCAACGCCGACCACCGGGCGGGCTGGGTCGCCATGGCGCTGGCGTGCTACGGCCTGCTGGCGATCCCGGCGTCGACGATTGCCGCGCTCGATCCGAACCCCGCCGCTCTGGGCGTGCGCGTGCTCGCGGACGGACTCGTCACGGGCCTGCTGCTGACCGCTGCGATCGCGCCGCCCCGGCTCTCCCCGTGGCGCGTCGGCGCCGCCCTGCTCGTCGTCGCCGTCGCCGTCCTGGCCGCGGCCGCGCTGGGCTCGGCCTTCCCGGCCGCGCTCGACGCCGTGGCGACGTCCGTGCCGGTGACGGTGGGTCTGGCCGCGGCGTGGAGTGCCGCCGGCATCGCGATCGCGGTCCGCGCCGCCCACGGCGACGACAGCGGCCTGTGGCTCGTCGGCATCGGGATCGCCCTGCTCGGCGGGGCCCGGGCGCTGCGGGCGACGACGTTCGGGTGGCCCGTGCTCGACGACGCCGCCGTCTCGGGAGGTTTCCGGCTCGCCGCGATCGCCTTCGTCCTGGGCGGCGCCCTCCGCATCGCGTGGCAGGCACTGGCCCGGTTCGAGACCCGGCACGACACGCTCGAGGAGGAGCTCCGGCTCGCCGAGACCCGGCTCGCCCGCACCGCCGAACGTGATCACGAGCTGCGCAACGGCCTGGCGGGGCTCGCGGGCGCGACCACCCTCGTCGACGGGCGCTGCCCGGACCCGCAGCGGCTGGGCACCGTCGTGGCCTCCGAGCTCAGCAGGCTCGACGACCTCCTGCAGACCCCCATCGACGTCGCGGCGGCGGCCCCGACGACCCCCTACGCCGTGGCCCCCGTGCTGCACGGGCTGGTGACGCTGCGCGGCTCGACGGGGATGGACGTCCGGCTGGCCGTCGAGCCCGGCCTCCACGCGCTCGGGTCGCCCGCCACCCTTGCCCAGGTCGTCACCAACCTCCTCGCGAACGCCGCGCGGCACGCCGCGGGGAGCCCCGTCGAGATCCTCGCCGTCCGCCACGAGGACCGGGTCGTGGTGCGGGTGCGGGACTTCGGTCCGGGGCCGACCCCCGGCGCCGAGGAGGCGGTGCTCGCCCGGGGCGTGCGCGACCGTGCTGCCGGTGGCCTCGGCCTCGGCCTCTACGTGTGCCGCCGGCTCCTTGCGGACGAGAACGGCACGCTCGCGCTGGGCTCGGCGGGTCGCGGCGAGCACGGTTGCGTCGTGACGGTGGATCTCCCGGCGGCGCCACCCCCGGCCTGCGCCGCCGCCCTGGCCGGACCGGAGTTGCGGAGCGCCTCGTGACGAGCGAGCTCGCCGGTCGTGCTCCTCGACCGGTGAGCGCGGACTACCCGGTCGTGATCATCGACGACCACGAGCTGTTCAGCACCACGTTGACGATGGCGCTGCGCAACGAGGGGTTCGACGCCCGCACGCTCCCGGTCGCCGAGAGCCGGTCGTTCGCGACCCGGCCCGCGATCCACCCGGCCGGGCTGGTCGTCCTCGACCTCGACCTGTCCCGCGACGCCGACGGCCAGTACGTCCACGGCGCCGACCTGGTCGGCGGACTGCGGGCCGCGGGCTGGAAGGTGCTCGTGGTCAGCGGCAGCAGTGACACCCCCGGCGTCGCGGCGGCCATCGCGGCCGGCGCGATCGGGTCGGTCCCCAAGTCGCGCTCGTTCGGCGTCCTCCTGGGAACCGTGATGGACGCCGCCGCCGGGGTCCGGGTGATGTCGGACGCCGAGCACCAGGAGTGGCTCGAGCGCCACCGTCGCTACCTCGCGCAGGAGCGGGAGCTGTCCCGGCGTCTGGCCCGGCTGAGCTCCCGCGAGCGCGAGGTCCTCGAGCTCCTCGCCGCGGGGATGCGCGCCGCGACCATCGCCGAGCACTTCGTGGTGAGCATGCCGACGGTCCGCACCCAGATCCGGTCGCTGCTGGCCAAGCTCGAGGTGGGCTCGCAGCTCGAGGCGGTGGCCCTGCTGCGCCAGCTGCCCGACCCTCCCGAGCGCTCGAGACGGGGCTCCTGAGCGGTCGGCGATCGCGTCCGGACAGTTTCATCAGTCTTCACGATGCGCGGCGACACCATCGCCGGTCACCCCGGAGCCTCTCCCTCGACGCCGTTCTCCGTATGTCGCCGAACGGTTCCGCTCCGCCACTCCACGAGCCTCCACGAGAACGTCGCCCTCCGAGCTCCGGCGCCAATCGTCATTCTTGACGACCGACATCCCGCCACCGGACTGCAACGATTCTCAAGAATTCACCGAGTGGCGGGAGGAGGTCGGGCGTGGGCGTCACCGAGGCTGACACGGACCGCGAGGCCCCCGACCGGCCCCTGGTGGTGCGCTCCTCCCGGAGGGCGTGGGAGCGCCGCTACGTCCGGACCGTCGTCGGAATCGACGCCGTCGCCGCCCTGGTGGCCGGCATGGCGGCGTACGGCATCCGCTGGGGCGATCCCGCGGCGCCGGGTCCACGGTGGGAGTACGTGGCGCTGAGCGCGGGCCTGCCCCTGCTGTGGCTGGCGGCGATGTCGGCCGCTCGCGCCTACGAAGCCCGCTTCCTGTCGGTCGGGTTCGAGGAGTTCCGTCGGGTCCTCGCCGCCGCGGTCGCCGTGATCGCAACGGTCGCGACCGTGTCCTGGGCGACGAAGGCGGAGACCGCGCGCGGCTACGTCCTCGTCGCCCTGCCGCTGGCGACGGCTCTCACGCTGCTGGGCCGCTACCTGCTCCGCAAGTGGGTGCACCGCGAGCGACGCCGCGGTTTCGCCCTGAGCGACGTCCTCCTCGTGGGCCACGCGAGCACGGGCGCCGAGCTCGTCCGGCAGATGCGCCGCGATCCCCACCACGGGATGCGGATCGTGGGGGCGTGCGTCCCGGGCGGCGGGGACACCCCTGACCTGGCCGCGCTGGGCGTGCCGGTCCTGGGCGGCTTCGAGGACGTCGACCTCGCGGTCCGGCTGACCTCGGCCGATGCCGTCGCCGTGCTGCCCTGCCCGGAGATGGACGGGGCCGCCCTGCGGGTGCTGTCCTGGAGCCTCGCCCGGTCGGGGATCGACCTGCTCGTGGCCTCGGCGCTGCTCGACGTGGCGGGTCCGCGGATCGCGATCCGCCCGGTCTGCGGGCTCCCCCTGCTGCACGTCGACGAACCCCAGCTGGCGGGCGGCCGCCGCGTGGCGAAGGCACTCCTCGACCGGCTGGTCGCCCTCGTCGCGCTGGTCGTGCTCTCGCCCCTGCTCCTGGCCATCGCGCTCGCGATCCGGCTCAGCAGTCCGGGGCCGGCGATCTTCCGCCAGGCCCGGGCCGGCTGGCACGGGCGCGAGTTCACGATGTGGAAGTTCCGCACGATGGTCCGCGACGCCGAGGCGCAGCGGCCCGGGCTCGACGCGCTGAACCGGCACGGGACCGGGGAGCTGTTCAAGATCTCCGCCGATCCGCGCGTCACGCGAATCGGGCGGTGGCTGCGCCGCACGTCGCTCGACGAGCTGCCCCAGCTCGTCAACGTGCTGCTCGGCCAGATGTCGCTCGTCGGTCCGCGCCCGCTGCCGGTCACCGACCGGCGCTACGAGGGCGAGGCACGGCGGCGGTTGTTCGTGAAACCCGGCCTGACCGGCCTCTGGCAGATCAACGGCCGTTCCGACCTGGACTGGGAGGAGTCGGTGCGCCTGGACCTGCGATACGTCGAGCAATGGTCGCTCGCGCTCGACGCTCTGATCATCTGGAAAACGGTGTTCGCGGTGGCCAGGGGCCGCGGCGCGTACTGACCGACGAAGACGACAACGCACACCGGGAGGTCGCCGTGGAACGAGTGTGTGTCACGGGAGCGGGTGGATTCATCGGACACCACCTCGTCACGTTCCTCAAGGCAAAGGGCTACTGGGTCCGCGGGGTCGACCTGAAGTACCCGGAGTACACCAACGTGGACGCCGACGAGTTCGAGCTGCTCGACCTGCGCCGCTGGGACGCCGCGTTGCAGGCGACGCGGGGGGTCGACCACGTGTACGCCCTCGCGGCGGACATGGGTGGGATGGGCTACATCTCCACCCACCATGCGGAGATCCTGCACAGCAACTCCCTCATCAACCTGCACACCATCGACGCCGCGCGGATCCACGGCGTGCAGCGCTACCTCTACAGCTCGTCGGCCTGCATCTACCCGGAGTACCGGCAGACGGTGACCGACGTGGTGCCGCTCAAGGAGAGCGACGCCTACCCGGCCCAGCCCCAGGACGCGTACGGGTGGGAGAAGCTCTTCAGCGAGCTGCTCTGCTCCTACTACGCCGACGAGCACCCGATGCAGACCCGCATCGTCCGGTTCCACAACGTCTACGGCCCGTACGGCACCTACGACGGCGGCCGGGAGAAGGCGCCGGCGGCGCTGTGCCGCAAGGTGGCACTCGCCGGGGACGGCGGCCGCATCGAGATCTGGGGCGACGGAGCCCAGACGCGGTCGTTCTGCTACATCGACGACTGCGTCGAGGGCATCTACCGGATCATGCAGTCCGACTTCGCCGAGCCGCTCAACCTCGGCACGGACGAGATGGTGTCGATCGCGGAGCTCGCGCACGTCGTCGCCGAGGTGGCCGGCAAGCGCGACATCGGGCTGGAGCACGTCGCCGGTCCGCAGGGGGTGCGGGGACGCAACTCCGACAACTCGCTGCTGCGCGAGGTCCTGGGGTGGGAACCGACGACGTCGCTGCGCGACGGGCTCTCCCCCACCTACCAGTGGATCGAGAAGAGGCTGACCAGCGGTGAGCGCACCTGACCAGCCCGGTCCCCCACGGGTCGACGTGCTCGGTGTGGGGATCAGCTGCCTCACGCTCGAGTCCGCGGTCGAGGAGGTGTCGGGCTGGGTGGTCCGCGACGACCACCGCTACGTCTGCGTCACCGGCGTGCACGGCGTGATGGAGTGCCGGCGCGACCCCGAGCTCGCGCGGATCCACAACCGTTCGGGGCTGACGACCCCGGACGGCATGCCGATGGTGTGGTCGGCCCGGTGGGCCGGCCGGCGCGACGTCTCCCGCGTCTACGGCCCGGACCTGATGGCGGTGGTCCTCGCCCGGGCGGTGGAGCGGGGCTGGTCGTCGTTCTTCTACGGCGGCGGCCCCGGGGTCGGCGAGCTGCTCGCGGAGCGACTCTCCGCGCGGTTCCCCGGGCTGCGGATCGCCGGCACGTGGACGCCGCCGTTCCGCCCGCTGCGCCCGGACGAGGACGCCGAGGTCGTGCGGGTCATCAACGCGTCCGGTGCGCAACTGGTCTGGGTCGGCCTGAGCACGCCGAAGCAGGAGCGCTGGATGGCCGAGCACGTGGGGACGTTGCGCGCCAACGTCCTCTTCGGCGTCGGGGCCGCCTTCGACCTCCACGCCGGCACCGTTCCCCAGGCTCCTCGCTGGGCGCAGCGCAGCGGGCTGGAATGGGCGTACCGGCTGGGCCGGGAACCGCGGCGGCTGTGGCGTCGCTACCTGCGCAACAACCCGGCCTTCGTCCTCGACATCCTGGCCCACCCGCCGCGGCCGGTCAGGACCATCCCCGACCCGGCCGGCACGGTCGGGTCCGGTTCCAGGGCGGGAGCACCGCGATGACCGTGACGACTCAGAGGCCGGACGTCCGGCCGACCTTCTCCATCGGTGAGGTGGTCGAGGTGAAGCCGGCCGAGGAGATCCTCGCCGGCCTCGACGAGCGTGGTGAGCTCGACGCGCTGCCGTTCATGCCGGAGATGCTGCCGTTCTGCGGCCGGCGCTTCGTCGTGGACTCGATCGCGCACAAGACCTGCGACACCGCCACCTGGACGGGCCTGCGCCGGCTGGAGGACACCGTCCACCTGACCGGTCTCCGGTGCGACGGCCAGGCACACGGCGGCTGCCAGGCGGGGTGCCTGATCTTCTGGAAGACGGCCTGGCTCACCCGCGTCTCCGGGCCGACGCAGGACCGGAACGGGTCGACCCCGATCCCGCTGCAACTGCGGGCGCCGGAACCCTCGACGCCGGGTGTGTCGCCGCCGCCGTCGGCGTGCTCCGGCTGCACCCCGGAGAGGCTCACCGAGGTGGCCCACGGCGCGTGCCGCCCGCGGGAGGCCGGCTCCGACGAGCCCGTCTACTCGTGCCAGGCCACCGAGCTGACCCGGGCGGCGCCGGTCGGCATCCCCCTCTGGGACGTGACGCAGTACGTGCGGGACGTCCGTTCCGGCAACGCGCCCGCCCGCCAGGTCCTCCGTGGCATCGCGATCGGCGCCTTCAACCGGATGCAGGACCTCACGCGCGACAAGCTGCCCGAGAGGCTCCGGATCCGCGGGGGGCGGCGCTACCCCTTCATCCGGGGCACGGCGCACCGGACGCCCGTCGAGAGCCTCGGCCTCCAGCCCGGCGAGTGGGTCAGGGTCAAGTCCCTCGAGCAGATCAGCGCGACCCTCAACGCGGAGAACCTCAACCGGGGTATGGCCTTCGACCGGGAGCAGCTCAAGTACTGCGGCCGGACAGCCCGGGTACTGCGTCGGGTCGAGCACATCATCGACGAGTCGACCGGACGGATGCAGACGATGAAGACCCCCTGCATCGTCCTGGCCGACGTCGTCTGCACCGCCGACTACCACCGCAGCTGCCCGCGCCGCGTCTACGCGTACTGGCGGGAGATCTGGCTGGAGCGGGTCCCGACACCCCTGACCGCATCACGAGCAGCAGGAGACAACCCATGAGACGTCGTCGCGCGGTCGTCACGGGAGGTGCGGGTTTCCTGGGCTCGCACCTGTGCGAGCGACTCCTGCAGGAGGGCTACGAGGTCGTCTGCCTCGACGACTTCTGCACCGGGACCTCGGCCAACGTGGAGCACCTCCTGGAGGACAGCCGGTTCCGGCTCGTCCGGGCCGACGTCACCGACTACATCCACGTGTCCGGGCACGTCGACGCCGTCCTCCACCTGGCATCCCCGGCGTCACCCATCGACTACCTGCAGCTGCCGCTACAGACTCTCAAGGTGGGCTCGATCGGCACGTTGCACTCCCTGGGCCTGGCCAAGGACAAGCGGGCCCGGTTCCTGCTGGCCTCCACATCGGAGTCGTACGGCGACCCGCTCGTGCATCCACAGCCCGAGACGTACTGGGGCAACGTCAACCCGGTGGGTCCGCGCGGCGTGTACGACGAGGCCAAGCGGTTCGCGGAGGCGACGACGATGGCCTACAGCAGTGCCTGCGGGGTGGACACGACCATCGCGCGCATCTTCAACACGTTCGGACCCCGCATGAGGCCCCGGGACGGCCGGGCCATCCCGACGTTCATCGGACAGGCCTTGCGGGGCGAGCCGCTCACCGTCGCCGGCGACGGGAGCCAGACCCGGTCGGTGTGCTACGTCGACGACCTCATCGAGGGCCTCGTCCGGCTGCTGCGCTCCGACACGGCCGGGCCGGTGAACATCGGCAACTGCGGCGAGATGAGCGTGCTCCAGCTCGCTCGCCTGATCATCGACCTCACCGGCTCGAGCTCGGACATCAGCTTCGTCGAGCGCCCGCAGGACGATCCCACCGTTCGTCGGCCCGACATCACGCTCGCCCGCACCATTCTCGGCTGGGAGCCCGTGGTGGACGTCCGGGAGGGACTGCGGCGGACCATCGAGTGGTTCCGCAGCGAGAGCGTCGGGGTCGAACCGGTGTTTGTCCCCCTCCCCAGCGAGCCGCCCCTCCTGGCGGACTCGCGGGTCGGCTGACGTGCCCCGGGCGCGGGAGCAGGCCGGCACGACAGCGGCTGACCACACCGGGAAGCAGCCTGCCGGGTGACGTGGCGACGCCCCGACGAGAGCCGTGCTGACGCGACGTCCCTGCCCGCCGGACGCCGGCGGCGGAGATGGGCGCTCACCGCGGCCCTCGTCGTGGGCCTGGCCGCAGCGGACGCCTTCTCGCCCCGTCCGATCGACTCGTCAGCCCAGCCACCCCGGGCGTCCGCCGTCACGACGACGGACCCGGCGCGGGCCTCGAGGTGTGTCGCGGACGCCGGTGTGGCGATCGGCCCTGAGGACGACGCGCAGACTGTGTTGGACCGCCACCCGCCCGGTACCACCTATCTCGTCGAGGCCGGCATCCACCTGCGGAACTTCGCTGTTCAGCCGAAGTCGGGCGACGTGTTCTGCGGGGAGCCGGGCGCCGTTCTCGACGGTGAACGGCGCCTCCGGTCGGCTTTCTCGGGCGGCGCTCTCGACGTGACGTTGGATTCGATCACGGTGCGGGAGTACGAGAGCGGCAGGCAGGGCGGGGCCATCCAGCCCGACGCCCGCGCGACCGGCTGGGTCGTCCGCAACATCACCGCGGTGCAGAACTCGTGGGCCGGCCTTCTCGCCTCCGACGGCATGACGATTCTCGGCGGCCACTACAACGACAACGACCAGATGGGGGTCGGCGGAAATGCGACCACCGGGATCCTCCTGGACGGTCTGGACACCGATCCGGCCACCATCGACGGGCCGGAGCTGGCCGACAACCACGCGCTGCACGCCCCCTGCGAGTTCGAGGGCGGAGGGATGAAATGGGATGTCGGGCAGGTGGTCATTCGCAATGCCCACGTCCACGACAACGACTGCCGGGGCCTCTGGGCGGACATCAACGCCCACGATGCGCTCATCGAGCACAACCTCGTGGAGGGCAACCACGCCGAAGGCATCTACTACGAGATCAGCCGGACCGGCGTGATCCGTGACAACCGGGTGTTCCGCAACGGGCTCGTGGCCCCCGCGTGGAACGGCGGCGGCATCACGGCGGCCTCCAGTTCCGACGTCGAGGTCTCCGGCAACCGCCTGTCCGGCAACCAGAACGGGATCACCGGAACCCAGCAGGACCGGCCCGAGGCGACCCCGCCCCCTCACCTGCTCGACCGTTTCCACGTCCACGACAACCTGATCTGCGCCACGCCCGACGGGGGGACGCCAACGGGCGTCACCGCCGACAACAGCGCCGACCTCGCCGCGCGTGATATCACCTTCACGGCCAACACCATCCAGTCGGCGGCCTGCGAGTAGCCGACCGCGGCGGGCCCGTGCAGATCGCGAACGACGAGCTCGGCGGGGCGATCGCATCGAGGAGCTGGCGATCCTGCTCGCCCCTGCCTCGCCGCAGGGCCCGTCGATCCCCCGGACGGAATTGCTGAGCGGGCCGTCCCGCCGAGACAGAAATGGATCACCACTGTATCGCTCGCAGAGATCGGAAATACTTCCTCGTCTTCGCGAAGACACATGCCCGGACCGTGTCGGATTTTGCGCCTCTCCGATCAAGCTCTCACATGCTACGGTCGGGTGTGGCCGAAATGACTCGCACGATCAAGGAATGGTCCCTCAACGTTGAGGCCGCCTTCCAGAGAGCGTTGGCCACGTGTGGCGGCACGCAGTCCGAAGAACGCATCTCGGCGGACGCACAGGACTACTGGAGTGGCCCGGACACGGACAGGTGGCGTGCGAACTCGCATTGGCGCGACGCGCAGATCTTCGCGGACGGCGACCTCTGGCACCACCTCGGCGCCCAGCACCTCGCGATGCTCGAGCGTGGTGCACGTGCCGTGGACTTCGCCCGTCCCTGGGATCGAGTGATCGAATGGGGGTGTGGCGGCGGAGCGAACGCAGTGCACTTCGCGAGCCGCGCCAACGAGTTCATCGGTGTCGACGTCTCGGGCGACAGCGTCACGGAGTGCGGCAATCAGGTCGCCGCGGTCTGCGACACCAGGTACGTGCCCGTGACCATCGAGGTCTCGCGGCCGGAGCGGGCGATCGACGACGTCGGTGCCGGCACCTGCGACATCTTCCTCAGCTTCTACGTGTTCGAATTGATCCCCACCCAGCACTACGGTGAGCGGTTGCTCCGCATAGCCCACCAGCTCCTGGCGCGTGGGGGCCTTGCACTCGTGCAGATCAAGTACGACGACGGGCGATGGTGGACGCGTTCCCGCCACCGCGCCTACCGCTCCGGTCTCGCCCGGATGACCACCTACACGATCAGCGGTTTCTGGCAGCTCGGCGAGCGCTGCGGCCTCGAACCCGTGTCGGTCGAGCTGGCCCCCGACAACGAACTCGACGGGCGCTACGCATACTTCCTCTTCTCGAAGCCCTACTCGGACCACTCGTAGACGAGCCCGACGCGGGCTGCGGTGGGGCTCGCGTCCAACCCTGCGGCCGCTCTACCGCTGTGGGCCGCCCAGCACCCGGTCCGGCTGCGCCACGCGGCGGTCGTCCCGGCTCGTCTCCCCGTCCGGTCGACGTCCGCTCCTGACGGCCATGAACGACTTCGACAGGCCGAGCACCCGCTCGTGCCAGATCTCGGCCTCCGGGAACAGCCGGCCGAGATCCTGCTTGGTCAGCAGACGGACCTCCTCGACGAAGTGCGCGCAGTCCTCCCGGGTCGGCCTGGTGAGGAGCCCCCAGACCGTGAAGTTGCGCAGCAGCCGGGCTCGCGCCCGCTGGGGGAGCCAGTGGATGAACGGCGTGAGCAGATGTGGCTCGATGAGGAAGCGCTGGTTCGGGACCTGGACGTAGTACCGCGGCGCGACCCGACGACACTCGTCGGCGAACCGCCGCTGGTTCTCGAACGTGAAGAGGTGCTCGATCAGGGAGTTGCTGAAGACCAGGTCGAACGCGTCGTCCTCGAACGGCAGGCGACACGCGTCGCCCAGTACGGCATGCAGGTTCGGGCTCCGCTCGATCTCCGCGGCGTCCTCGGCGTCCGGCGGCAGGATGTTCACCAACACCACGTCCGGCCGGACGGGCAGGAGCTCCCAGATGTGGTGGGACCCTCCCACGTCGAGGATCCGCGTGCCGGAGTCGATCTCGAACTCCTCGGCGAAGCGGTACATGCGGCGCAGCCGGAACTGAGGGCTCAGATGCGCGTAGAGGCGTGCGATCTTCATGAGTCGACCTCCGCGCGGGGCCGCCCCGATCCACTGGCACGGTCGCTCACCACATCACCTCTCGTTGAGCCGGACTCCGGATCGTCTCGGTGCGTCCGATCGGACCTGACCCGGTCGCGCACCCCGACCGGCCCCGGCAGGCACGGGCCCGGTGCACGTCTGCGCACACCCGCGACGGCGACGGCGATCGCGATGCCGGTCACGATCCCCTGTTCCAGACCGGGGACCCAGGTCAGATCCCAGATCACCTGCATGGCCAGCAGCGGTGGAAGCATGCTGGGGTCCAACAGGCCGCCGCCCCGGACCGGGACCCGCCACAGCCTGCGCAGCAGGCCGACGGTGAGGGCGAGGAGGGCGAGGAGCCCTCCCACGCCCGCGCGGATCATCGTCTCGATGTAGAAGTTGTGCGGATGGGCCTCGACGGTGGAACCTTCCACCACGCGGGAGAACCCGCTGCCGAACGGCTCGCCGACGAGCCAGTTCACCGGGCTGGCCGACCAGCTGTCGACGAGATCGGACCAGCCCTCGATCCGCCAGGTGACCGACCCGGTGCTCGTGACCGTCCCGTGTGCAGCCTGGTCGCGCGCCAGCACGTCCCCGGCGAAGACGGCGAAGGTGATCGCGGAGGCGGCCACCACCAGCGCGACGGCGCGCGCCGACGGCCTGCGCCCCCGCAGCAGCAGCACCGCCACACCGACCAGGATCGCCAACCACACGGTCCGGCGGTCGAGCACGACGATCACGACCAGCAAGACCGCTCCCAGCACCCGGATCCATCGAGGCTGCCCCCGCCGCAGCCAGAACGGGATCGTCAGGAGCAACGGTCCGGCCAGGAAGAACGCGTACGGCCCGTCGAGTACGCGTACTGCGGTGTCCACCCCGAAGCGTTCGGCCGGGACACCGAGGTCGATACCGCCGAACACGTCGAGCCAGCGGACGCACGCCAGCAGGCTCATCAGGACCGCCGTGCCCAGCCAGATCCGCCCGATGCGGTCGTAGAGCTCGAGGGACGGCCGGAATGTCGCCATGTACAGGGCGGCACCGGCGAAGAAGAGGTACTGACGGGAGTCGTTGACGGCCGTCGAGACCCCGTGCGCGGCGATCCCCAGCACCAGCGACGCGAGCAGCAGGGTGCCCAGCATGATCAGCCAGTACTGGTGACGGCCGAACCGGCGGAGCCTCAGGCACCTGGCCAGCGCCGCGGCGAGCACGAGGACGACCACCACATCGGTGACGCCCACCCGCATCCCGCCCAAGCGGACCGACGGGACGTCGAAGACGAACGCCGCCTGCACGATCGCCGAGAGGAAGACGAGGCCGGCACCGATGTCGGCGCGTCTGATCACCAGGTCCAGCAGGGCGAGACCGAAGGCCGCGACGACCACCGCAGCGAGGCCGAGCAGCAGGACGCTCACGGCCGCTCCTCTCCGACGGCCTCGTCCGGCCGGCCCAGGACCAGCGCCGCGGCACGCCGGCGTCGGCTTCGGGGAGGGCCGAGCAGCTCGGCCGCCGCGAGCCGGTACCGCAGGTCGGCACGGATGGACGGCACGGGACACACCCGGACGGACAGGGCCAGCGCGAGCGCTGCAGCGACGATCTCGGAGACCAGCAGGACGATCGACGGGGAGCCGGCCAGCCACCAGCCAACGGCGGCGACGGCCAGCGCGACGCCGCCACCGGCGAACAGCGCCGGGACGTGGGCTCGCCACATCCACGACGCCGACAGTCCCAGCACGCGCCGGACGAGCCCGAGATAGCCGAGGTAGCGCAGCAGTTCCGCCGCCGCGACCGCTGCGGCGATCACCCACAGGCCGTGCGCGGTGAACGGCAGCGCGACCAGGATGAGCGCGGCGAGCACGAGGAGGTACCCGACCTGCACGACGACGGAGCGGTTCAGGTCCGCACGCGCCTCGACCAGGGACTGGGACAGTTGCGATAGGGCGTGGCAGCCCCCGGCCAGAGCGAACCACGGGACCAGCACGGCGGCCTGCCCCCACTGTGGTCCGAGCACGACGGCGACCAGGTCCGGCGCCGCGACGGCCATACCGGCGCACATCGGGACGACCAGCACCGCGGCGAGCGACGTCACGCTGAAGTAGCCCCGGCGCAGCCGCGCCGCGTCCTGCTGGACCCGGCTGAAGGTCGCGAACGCCACATTGGACAGCGCCGCGGACAGGTAGTAGCCCAGCGGCTGGACCACGATGTAGTAGGCCCGGCTGTACTGCCCCAGCATCGCCGTACTGGCGATACGCGCGACCGTGAAGGTGTCGAGGTTGCTCCCGATGTAGTCCAGGACGTGGGCGAGCGAGAGCCGGGTCCCGTAGCTGCACACCGTCCGGTACGGCGGCCAGTGCAGCACGGGCCGGACAGGGTGGCGCAGGACGGCGAACTGCCACACCGCCTGGACCATCGTCGCGGAGACGGTCGCCGCCACGAGGCTCCAGACCCCCGCGCCGAGCAGCGCCAGGCCGACACCGATCACGAGATAACCGGCCACGTAGGAGCCGACCGTGATCATCGACAGTGCGCGGAAACGCAGCTCGCGCCGCAGCAGGCCGAGGCCGGTCATGGACCAGCCCACGAACACGAACGACACGCCCAGACCACGGACGACCGGCACCACCTCGGGCGCATGGAACAGCCCGGCGACGGCCGGGGCCAGCAACCAGACGAGCCCGAGACAGACCAGCCCGACCACGGCGCCGGCCGTGGAGGCGGCACGGATCTCCTCGTCGCTCAGGTCGGGTTTCTGCACCAGCGCGGAGGCCAGTCCCATACGGGCGAAGTACTGACCGAACAGCACGACGAGGTTCGCGATCGCCATCAGACCGAACGCCGTGGGCCCGAGCAGGCGGGAGACCGTCGCGGTGAACGCGAGGTTGGCGACCACGAGCGCCACGGTGGAGAGGGCAGACCAGCTCAGGCCGGATGCGGCCCGGCCGGTCAGGCTCGCCCGGCCCGCCACGGCGGGCGCGCCGTCTCCGGCGTCGGGTCGCGACGTGTCCACCCTCCCGACCTATCGGACGTCGGCGACGGCGGAGCGGACGCGGGTTCGCTCGACGATCAGGGCGAGCCCCCTGCGCACGTACGGGCTCAGCCAGTAGACGAACCACATGCGGCCCGCCCAGCGATGGGCGAAGA
Source organism: Actinomycetospora chlora (assembly GCF_039542135.1). NCBI lineage: Bacteria > Bacillati > Actinomycetota > Actinomycetes > Pseudonocardiales > Pseudonocardiaceae > Actinomycetospora > Actinomycetospora chlora. The sequence continues at coordinate 208,678 of NZ_BAABHO010000001.1, read as the reverse complement.
CGAGCCACGGCCGGGGTGCCAGCTCCTTCGCCGACCACAGCCGCCCCAGCTCACGCTTCAGGGGCTCCTGGTCGGTCCGGCGCCGTGAGTGCGAGGCGCACACCCCGACCGTGCCCGGGGCGACCCAGATCCCACAGCCTGCGGCGCCGGCTCGCAGCCCGTAGTCGAAGTCGCCCATCTGCTGGACGTAGGCAGGGTCGATGTTGCCGATCCGCTCGACCACGGCCCGGGAGACCAGGACGACGTTGCCGTTCATCGTCTCGCACCGCTGCGGTTCGTCTCCGGGTGGCACCAACGTCCACTTCATCCGGCGCCGGCGGTCGAGCCGGGTGCGCCCCCCGTAGGTCGGTTCCCCGGTGTCCGGATGGCGGGTCGTCCCGACCACGATGACGGGCCCGTGACCGCGCTCGCGGAGTTCCTGCTCGGTGCGCACGAGTACCGCAAGGACACCGTCATCGACGAGCGCCGTGTCGTCGTTCATCCACAGGTAGTAGTCGTAGTCGTCCGCCATGGCCGCTTCCAGGGCGCGGCGCATGCCGCCGCTCCAGTACTGGTTGCCGTCGCCGTGGAGCAGCCGGACCGACGGATGGCGGCGTGCCACCGCCTCGGCTGTGCCGTCCGTGCTCGCGTCGTCCAGGACGACGATGTCGAGAGTGCCCCCGGGCAGGCGTTGAGCAGCCAGGTCGTCCAGACACTCGAGCGTCAAGGCGCAGCGGTCGTGGACCGCCATGACGGCAGCGACACGCATCTCAGACGGCGTCCTCTCCCCGTCCCGCAGCCCAGCGCCAGAGGTGGGTACGGGGGCCCCGGCCGCCGACGTCGGCGTAGGGCCGCTTCGACAGCCCGCGGTTCAGCAGGTAGCCGACGAGCGGGGTGTCGGTGAAGGCGAGCCGCTCGCGGGCCCGTCGCAGGTCGGACAACGAGGTCCCCCGGTTGACGACGAGCAGGACGGCGTCGGCGCGGTCGGCGATCGCCACGGTCTCCGAGACGTCGAGCAGGGCCGGGGTGTCGATCAGGACGATGTCGGCCGGCTCATCCGAGGGGCTGATCAGCTCGCTGAAGGCGTTCGAGCGGACGAAGACGGCCGGGTGGTGCCCGTTGCGCTCGCTCGGGCCGTCCTGCTCGCCCGAGCCGTTCTGCGAGACCGTCCCGACGAGGGCGACCGCAGGGGCCTCTTCGCCGGCGTGACCGAGGTCGATCACCTCGGAGTGCTCACCGCCGTCGCCCCACAGCCGCGACAACCGTCGTGTGCGCTCGTCGGCATCGACCAGACGCACCGTGCGCCCCTCCCGCCGCGCAGCGCGCGCGAGGTTGAGGACGGTCACGGTCTTCCCGTCGCCCTGCCCGGCGCTGGCCACGGCGACGACCTTGCCGCCCACCCGGGAGAGGGCATGCTCCAACGAGGCCAGGACGAAGTGGTATGCCTCGGCCGCTACGGGATCGAGCTCGCCCGGCGGAGTGCGCGGTCCGCCCGTCCCGCGCAGCTCCGCGCCGAGCTGCGGCGTCTCACCGAGCAGCGGGACCCCGAGGATCGCCCCGGCATCCTCCTCCGCCTCCACGCGGCGGTCGCGCCCCGCGGCCCACCATGCCCAGCCGCCCGCCAGGACGAGGCCGAACAACCCGCCCAGCAGCGCGAGCAGCGCCGGCGCAGGTTGCGATGACGTCGTGGGCGGGCTCGCCTGCTGGAACGTTTCGACGCCCGATCCGTAGAGCGCGGCCTGGGCGGCGACGTCATTCTGGTTGGCCTGCAGGGCGCCGATCATGTCGGCCACGTACAGCGCCTGTCGCTCCAGGGCCGCCTGCTCGGTGCCGCTCGCCCGCGCGGCCCGCGCCTTGAGGGAGTCGAGCTCGACGTTGCGCGGAGCGATGACGTCCTGGAGGTGCCTGATCGCCGCATCCGTGGCCGCCGCGAGGCGCTCGCCGCTCACCTGTACGTAGGCGGTGCCGACGGCGTTCGCCAGGGCCGCGGCCTCGACGGGGTCGTCCGAGGAGGCATGAATCGTGACGGAAGCGAGATCGGTCGACGGCGCCACCGTCACGGTGGACCTGAGGTCCGAGGCCGCCCCGCCTCGGCCGAGAATCTGCAGTGCCCGCCCGAACACCGTGTCCGAACCGGCGAGCGAGGCCTGGGTGGCCATGAAGAGGGTGTGGTCGCCGGTCCCGGAATGGTTGAAGTCCTTCAGGGTCAGGACCGCGGGGCTCCCGGGATCGCGTAGATAGAGGTCCGCCTGCGCCTCGTACTGGGCCGGGAGCGCCAGCGACGCGGCGAACCCCAGGACGGCACAGGTCACGACGGCGGCGACGATGACGAGCCGGTACCGCCACAGAGAGCGGACAAGACCCGGTCCACCGGTCCAGGGACTATCGTCGTCGGCCGCCCCCGAGGTTCCGGACCCTGTCAGCTGGTGATTCGTCTCCACTCTCACCCCTCCCGGCGCACCCTCCCTGCGCACCATCGTCACGGCTCGGCCGTCCCGGCGAATCGTCAAAGTTGGGGGCGCCGCCCGTCTCTCCGGAAGCAGCCGGGACGCGAAAATTGGGTAAACCGCTGGGCGTCGATGGACCCCGCGAACGAGGCGTGCCTAATCTCCACGTCACCTCGGTCGCTCGACGGCCGTGCGCCCGGAAGGGGGCCGTGCGAGTGCCCGCCGACGTGGCCGTGCTGATCGTCGCCTTCAACCGACCCGACAAGACCCGTCGGGTGCTCGAGGCCGTCCGGGCCGCGGCGCCACGGCGCCTCTACCTCGCCGCCGACGGGCCGCGCGCGCACGTCCCCTCCGACGCCGAGCTCTGCGCCGCGACCCGCCGGGTGCTGGAGCAGATCCCCTGGCCCTGCGAGGTGCGGCGGCTGTACCGGCCGACCAATCTCGGCTGCAAGCGCGGCGTGGCCGGGGCGATCGACTGGCTGCTCACCCACGAGGAGAGCGGCATCATCCTCGAGGACGACTGCCTGCCGGGGCCCGACTTCTTCCCGTTCTGCGCGGAGCTGCTCGACCGCTACCGCGACGACAGCGACGTCATGATGATCGGCGGGTTCAACGACTTCGGCTCGTGGGACGCCGCCGGGGACAGCTACCTCTTCACCCATACGGCCCCGATCTGGGGCTGGGCGACGTGGCGCAGCGCCTGGGACCGCTACGACCCCGCGATGAGGGCCTGGGCGGACTCCGAGGCGCGGGCGGTGGTCAGATCGCGGACGTCGGCCGCCGAGTACCGCCTGTTCGGCGGGAAGTTCGACGGCGTGTACGAGGGCCGCATCGATTCGTGGGGGTTCGCCTGGACGCTGGCGATCCTGGTCAGCGGGGGCCTCTCGGTGATGCCCGCCGACAACCTCGTCACCAACATCGGCTTCGACGGCGAGGCCACCCACACCCGGTGGCGGCGGGAGGGCGAGGTGCCCACGCGCCGGATGCCCTGGCCGCTGCGGCACCCCACGTCGACGACGCCCGACGAGGCATTCGAGCGCGCGCTGTTCAGGAAGCGCTTCGCCGTCGGGCGACGCCTCGTCGCGGCGCTCCCCCCGCCGGCCCAGGAACGCGTCCGGGCGGCCGTGTACCGCCTGGCCGCCGCGGTGCGACCCGCAGCGCCCTGACCCGCGACCCTCAATTCTGACGATTCGCTCGCCCGACCCGGCGACGACAGTGACGGCGTCGGTGCGGGCGATCGTCCGCTCGTCCCCGGAGGTCCCTCGTGACGAGCCCCGTCCTCTCCATCGCCATGCCCACCCGGAACCGCCCGGAATTGCTGGAACGCGCGCTGCGCTCGCTCGTCACGGCGATGGAGGCGGTCGCGGGGCAGGTCGAGATCACGGTGTCCGACGGCTCGGACACCGACGCCGCCGGGCGCGTGGTCGAGCGCCTGCTCAGTGGCTGGCCGGGGGGTCACCGCTACGTCCGAAACCGTCCGGCCCTGCCGATCATCGAGAACATGAACCGGGCGGCCGAGCTGGCCACCGGCGAGTGGGTCCAGATGCTCTGCGACGACGACCTGATGCTGCCGGGCAGTGGTCAGCCCATGATCGACGCTCTCGGACGGGCGGCCGCCGGGGAGCAGGTCATGGTCTTCGGCGGTCACGTCGTGGACGCCGACGGCGCCGAACGACGGGACCAGACCTTCGACGACGAGCAGTACCTGACGCCGCGGGAGGCGCTGCGGCGACTGCTGCGCAACTCGTCCTTCGTGCGGGAACCGATGGTGGTCGTGCGCCGCGCCGCGCTGCGCGAGGCCGGCATGTTCGCCCCCGAGGTGGGCGACGCCGCCGACACCGACATGTGGGTCAAGCTCTTCTCCCGGCACGGCGCCCGCTGCCTGCCGGTCGCCACCTGCGCGTACACGATCCACGAGGCCGCCGCGACGACGGGGATGTGGAACCCCCGCACGATCGCCGTCCTCGGCACCGTCTTCGATCGCGCCGTCGCGTCCGGTGTCGTCCCCGAGCGCGAGGTGCGGCGCTGGGAGGCCGACTTCCTCCACCAGTTCATCCTGGCCGGTGCCTACCGTCGGCTCCGCCTGCGCCGGCGCACCGAGGCCCGGGAGGTCCTGCGGCTGCTCCAGACGCCCGAGGTCCGGGCGCTCGGTCCGTCGCCGAGGTGGCTACCCGTTCGCCTCGCCTTCGCGACGGCGGCCGCCGTCCCGCTCTGGGCCACCTGACCGCCGCAGATTCCGAGTCACCAACCAACGGACAGGAGAGCCGCATGTTCGCTCGTCGTGTGGGTGTCGTCGGCGCCGGCTTCGTGGGACTGACCACCGGCGCGTGCCTCGCGTCGCTCGGTCACACGGTGGTGTGCGCGGACATCGACGAGGCCAAGGTCGAGGCGCTGTGCCGGGGCGAGGTCGACCTGCTGGAGCCCGGCCTCGCGGACCTCGTCACCGCCGGCCTCGCCGCCGGGCGGTTGTCCTTCGTGGTGGGCGCCCACGCGGCGCTCACCAGCCCCGACGGGCCCGTCGAGCTGGTGGTCCTGTGCCTGCCCACGCCGATGGGCGTGGGCGGGGTCGCCGACCTGACCGCCGTGGAGAGCGTCGTCGAGGAGGTGCGCGACGAGCTCCCGCTCGGGACCGTCGTGGTCACCAAGTCGACGGTCCCCGTCGGCACCGCACGCCGGACCGCCGAGCTCATCGGCCGCGACGACGTCGCGGTCGTGAGCAACCCGGAGTTCCTGCGCGAGGGCTCGGCCGTGCGCGATTTCCTCAACCCCGACCGCATCGTCGTCGGGAGCGACACCCAGGACGCCGCGGAACGGGTGGCGGCGCTCTACGCCCGGCTCGGAGCACCGACGGTGCTGACGGACGCGGTCAGCGCCGAGCTCGTGAAGTACGCGGCCAACTGCTTCCTCGCCGTGAAGCTGTCCTACGTCAACGCGATGGCCGAGCTGTGCGAGCGGGTCGGCGCCCACATCGACGACGTCACCGAGGGCGTGGGCTACGACCACCGCATCGGTCAGTCCTTCCTCACCCCGGGCCCCGGGTGGGGCGGATCGTGCCTGCCCAAGGACACCCACGCGCTGCTCCAGGTCGCCGACGTCGTCGACTTCGAGTTCCGCCTGCTGCGCGCGTCGATCGAGACCAACGTCCGGCAGCGCCAACGGATGGTCGACAAGGTCCGGCTGGCCGTCACCGGTTCACGGACCGGTTCGCTGTCGCACACCCGCCTCGGCCTGTTCGGCCTGACCTTCAAGGCGGGGACCGACGACCTGCGCGACTCCCCCGCCATCGCCGTCGCCGCCCTGCTCCGACAGGCCGGGGGCGAGCTCGTCGGCTACGACCCGGCGGTCTCGCCGGACTCCGAGGCACCGCAGCTGGCCGGCATCGAGGTCGTCGACGACCCGGCCGTCCTCGCGAAGAACGCCGACGCCCTCGTCGTGCTCACCGAGTGGCCGGAGTTCCGCACGCTCCCCTGGGCCGACCTGGCCCAGCTGGTCGCGCAGCCGGTCGTCGTCGACACCCGCAACATCCTCGACGCCGACGTCCTCGGTCGCGCCGGGTTCACCGTGCACGCGCTCGGGCGGCGCCCACCGGCTCCCTGAGCGGGCTCGGCGCCGGGGCCGGCACGGGGCCGTCCTGCAGGAGGTCCTCCAGCCCCCCGACACGGCGCAGCTTCTGCCACCCGAGCCGGATGCCGCCGACCGCGGTGACCATCGACCGGATGAGCACCGCGTACATCAGCTGCCGGTAGACGATCTGCTGCAGCGGCAGCAGCACCAGCACCCCGAGCGGCTCGCGCTCCAGCCGGAAGGCGACGACCGCGGCGACCATCTGCACCGCCTGGACCGCGGCCCACAGCACCAGCGTCGTCACCGGGTCGAGGAAGATCAGCCCGTAGACCAGGAAGATGTCCACCAGCGGCGCAAGCAGCGGCAGCAGCACCTGGAACACCGCGAGGTGCGCGAGCCCCACCCGCCCGAAGTGCCCGGACGCGCCCGGCTCCACCACCGCGTGGCGGTGCTTCCACATCGACTGCATCGTCCCGTAGCTCCAGCGGTAGCGCTGGCGCCACAGCTGCCCCAGCGTCGCCGGCGCCTCGGTCCAGGCCCGCGCCGCGTCCTCGTAGACCACCCGCCACCCGGTGCGGCAGATCGCCATCGTGAGGTCGGTGTCCTCGGCGAGGGTGTCGTCGCTGACCCCGCCGACCTGCAGCAGCACCTGCCGCCGGAACGCGCCCGCGGCCCCGGGCACGGTCGGCATGCAGCGCAGGACGTCGTAGACGCGGCGGTCGACGTTGAAGCCCATGACGTACTCGATGTGCTGCCAGCGCGCGAGCAGACCCCGGCGGGACGCGACCTTGGCGTTGCCCGCCACCGCGCCCACCGTCGGGTCCGCGAACGGCGCCACCAGCCGCCCGACCGTCGTCGGCTCGAACACCGTGTCGCCGTCGATCATGACGATGAGGTCGTGACGGGCGTGGGCGATGCCGGCGTTGAGCGCCGACGGCTTGCCGCCGTTGGCCTGCCGGATCACGCGCACGTTCGGCAGGCGCAGCGCCTCGACGATGTCCGCGGTGCCGTCGGTGCTGCCGTCGTCGACGACGAGCACCTCCACCGGGTGGTCGCTCGCCACCAGCGAGCGCACCGTCGCGGCGATGTTCTCCTTCTCGTTGTAGGCCGGGACGATCACCGACACCGGCGCCGTCACGGGCGGTCCCCACGAGAACCCGGGCGCGTGCCGGCGGCGGTGGTGCCGCACGGCGACCACCAGCATCAGCACCAGCCGCAGCACCACGAGGACCCCGACCACCAGCAGCAGCCAGGTCAGCGCGTCGACGACGACCCCGGCCACCGCCACCAGCCCGATGAGCGTCGAGCCCGCCAGGTGCGCGGCCGTCGAGACCGGCCGGTTGTCCGCGGGCAGCCCGACCGCGGTCTCCGGCGTCGCAAAGCGGTAGCCCTGGGCCTGCAGCTCGGGGATGAGGCGGTCGAGCGCGGCCACCGTCTGCGAGCGGTCGCCGCCTGCGTCGTGGAGCAGGACGACGCCGCCCGCGCCGTTCTGCGGGGTCGCGTTGCGGACGATGGCGTCGACGCCGGGACGCTGCCAGTCCTCGCTGTCGACGTCGGAGAGCACGGTGACGTACCCGTCGCGGCCGGCCGCCTCGAACGAGCGCAGGGCGTCGGCCGTGACCGCGTTGGCGGTCGACGAGTACGGCGGGCGCAGCAGGTAGCTCGACTCCCCCAGCGCGCCGGCGAGCACCAGCTGGTTCTCGGCGAGCTCGCGGTCGATGCGCACGCCCGAGGCGTCGGAGAGGTCGGGGTGGGTGAACGTGTGCAGCCCGACCTCGGAGCCCGCGGCACGGATGTCGCGCAGCAGGTCGGGGTGGCGCGCGGCCATCGACCCGACGACGAAGAACGTCGCCGGCACCTGGTGGCGGCGCAGCACCTCGAGCACCTGCGGGGTCCACGTCGGGTCCGGGCCGTCGTCGAACGTCAGCGCGACGGTCTTCGCCGGCATCCGCGCGCTGACCGGCGCACCCCGCGCGTCGATCACGGGCCCGCCGGCGGTGATCGCCGGCGGCACGCCGTCGGTGGCCTCGGCGTCCGGGTGCGCGGCGGCGTCGACGCCGATCTGCGAGCCCGCCAGCCCGTGCACCAGCAGCAGGCAGCTGAACATCATCAGCGCGACCACGATGAACACGACGCCCCGGCGCGGCACCCAGCGGTGCCGGGTGCGGGCGGGGGTGTGGTGACGGCCCACGTCAGGCCTCCGTCGCGCAGGTGGTGGTCAGGACGTCGCATAGGACCGGGTCAGACGTGGTGCCGCCGGGCGACGTCGTCGTGCCGGTGCCCGTCGTGCCCGTGCTCGGCGTCCCGCTGCCCGGCGAGTCGCTCCGCGGCGTCCCCGTGCCCGTCCCCGTGCCCGTCGTCGGGTCCGCGCCTCCCGACGACGAGCCGCCACCGGCCGTACCCCCGCCGTGGGACGGGGCGTCCGGGGTGGAGTGAGGGGTGCCGGCGACGACGCCGCCGGCGTGGTGCTGCTCGTGGCGCACCGGGTGGTGCACCGGGACGGTCGGTGCCGCGTGCCGCGGCACGCGGTGCACCGTCACCCGCGGCGGGGTGGTGCCGCCGTGCCGGGGCGACGCGACCGGCTCGGTCCGGGCGTGCCGTCCGGAGGTCCGGGCCTGCGGGGCCTGCTTGGTGACCGCGACGGCCTCGACCACCGGCGTCCGGTGTGCCGGGGCGGTCGCGACGACGGTGTCGGCGGGGAGGTCCTCCGCGCCGTCGTCGTCACCCTCGTCGTCGACGTAGGGGCTCGGCGTCAGCGTCTGCCCGACGACCTCCACCACCCCCGCGTTCGTGCTCAGGGTGATCCCGAACGCCGCGAGGTACGCGGTGCAGGCCGCGGCGCCGAACCAGCCGGCGACCGCGACACCGCGGCGCCGACGCCCGCTGGCGTCGACGAACACCGGTGCCGTCCTGACGTCGGCCCGCGACTCCCGTGTGTCCATGACCACTCCCCCCGCGAGATCCGTTCAGCGGGGTATCGCCACGGAGGGTGGTCATCGCTACGGCCGAACCGTCACCTGAAGAGGTGAAACCCGTGGTGCTGTCGCCGTCCGGAGCAAACGGCCCCGGACGACCGTCCCGTCCGGCTACCGTCGGGCAGACCTGATCGGGACGGGGGTGGCCGTGGGCGCGCCAGGCGGCGGGTACGACGTGACGCTGTCCGCGATCGAGGAGGCCGCGGCAGGGATGGCGCGGGTGGAGCACACGGTGCTGGCGTTCGCGGACGGCTACGTCGGCGGGGCCGCCACGGCCGCCGACGGCGCGGGCGACGACCCGCTGGCGGGAGCGCTGCGCGCGCTCGCCGAGCGGACACGGGAGCGGGCCACGTCGCTCGGCGAGGAGACCACCGAGCTCTCCCACGCCCTGGCCGAGACCGCGGAGCGCTACCGCGCGGGCGACGGGACGGCGTCGTTCGGCGGCGTGACGGGCTGAGGGCGCCGATGCCGTCGGGGATCCCGGGCGACCCGGGCGCGATCCGCGCCGGGGCCGACCGCCTGCGCATCGCCGGCGAGGACGCCGCCGACGCCGCGCGCCAGGTCGACGCCGTCGCGCAGGCCACGCGCTCGGGTTGGACGGGCGCGGCCCACGACGCCTTCGCCGGCGCTGCCGCTCGGACGGGGGCGCGGGTCGGCTCGATGGCACGCCTGGCCGACGCGGCGGCGCCGCTGCTCGCCTACGCCGACGAGCTCGAGGGTCTGCAGCGCGCCGTCGCCGAGGCGTCGGCGCAGTTCGACGCGGCGTGGGCCGCCGTGACCGGGCCGGGCGCCGGCCTGCCGAGCGCGCAGCTCGACGCCGCCCGCAGCGGGCTGGAGGCGCCGGCGGAGGTCATCGACGACCTGCGCCGCCGGGCCCGGGCCGCGAACGAACGGGCCGCGGCGGCCGTCGCGGACGTCGCCCGCGTCGCCACCGACGAGTTCGAGAACGCCCAGCAGACGCTCGCCGACGGCGCGATCCCCCGCAGCGTCGCGATCAACGGCGCCGACGGGATCGGTCGGCTGCTCACCACCGCCCCCGCGGGCGTCGTGGGCTACGACCTCGTCAGCGACACCATGCGCCGCGGCGCCGGGCTCGGCGCGGACACCATCAACGGCGCGCGCGGGGCCGGCAGCGTCGCCGCCCCCGTGCTCACCGGGCTGGGCCAGGGCCTCGAGGACGCCTCCAACCCCTACTACTCCACCGGCGAGCGCGCGGGCCGTATCACCGCGCAGGCCACCACCGTCGGCGGGGCCGCCCTCGCCGGCGGCGCGCTGGGCGCCGCGGTGGGCAGCGTCGTGCCCGGGGTCGGCACCGTCGCCGGCGCGGTCCTGGGCGCGGCGGGCGCGACGATCGTCGGCTACGCCACGGCCGAGTACGTCGACGAGCGCAACGACCGGTTGGTCGACGCGGGCGGCGACCTCGGCGACGCCGTCCAGGACGAGACGGAGGACCTCGGGCCGTGGTGACGACCGGGGTGGTCGCTCGCGGGGCCGCGGAGGCCGCGGAGATCGCCGACGAACGGCTGATGTTCGGCGTCCTCGGGCTGATCGGCGTGGCCGTGATCTGGCTGGCGTGGAGCGGCCGCTGGCGCTCGTGGCAGTACGCAATCCTGACGTTCTGGCTGGTCACCGTGTGGCCGCCGACGTGCGCGCTCTTCCTGCTCTACGCGCTCACCGCCTTCGCCGTCCACCCCGTCGTCGTGGTGCTGGCCCTGTTGTTCGTCCTGTGGTGGCTCGCGGGCTGGGTGCTGCTGTTCGTGCGACCGGCCTGGTACGGCCCCCGCTGGTACCGCGAGGAGCGCCGGGCCCGGGCCGCGGAGCCACCCGTGACCAACCACGTCCCGGCCGAGCGGAACTCCGAGCAGGTCGCCCGCGCCGCCCGCGCCCCCCGCAAGCCGCTGGCCCGCCGCCGGGTCCTGCTGCTGGACCCCGCTTTCGGCCGCCCCCACCCCGCCCAGACCGAGGGCACCGCCGCCGGTCACCTGCTGCTCTACCCCGACGAGCTCGTCTTCGCCGCCGACCGCGGCGACGACGCCGTGCGCCCAGGCCCCACCGTCCGCTCCCTCATCGCCACCGACATCGTCGACATCCGCCCCGACGGCGGCACGACGGTCACCGGCGGCCAGGTTCGCCTGCCCCGCCTGCACGTCGAGACCACCGACGGCCCGGGGTGGACGTTCGAGGCCGTGCGGGCCGGAGCGACCCTCGACGACCTGCGCCAGGTCTACCTCGAAGCACCGCACCGTCCATGACGCCCATCTCTCGCGCCTTCGGTAGGGCACGCGGGGAGTCGATCCCGATGGGAGGACCCGCGGCCGCGCCAGTCGCCTGGACCCACGTCAGCCACGGATCACAACCGTGGGATCCGCAGCCTGGTCCCGCCCTCCTGCCAGGCTCCGCGAGCTAGAACGCCCATCATCGGTCTTCGCGAATCTAACCAACAGGCGGTACCGGGTGGGGCGCTATCCGCTCGCCCTGGTCAGCCATCGGGGTGGCCACGAGCCGGGCTGGCCACGAGCCGACGACCACGACGCGAGGGCGACCCCCGCCCAGAGCGGCGTAGTCGACCATCGGAATACGCATGCCCCTGCAGGTCAGTTCCACCTTCGGAAAGAGATCCGCGTGCGGCTCCCGCTCGCGGTGACCAGTCCACGCGCCCGTCGGCGTGGATGCCGTAACTACGTCACAAGAAGTATCAAGGCGTGGTTGAGCGCTTGACCAGACCACCCATTTGGCCTAGCAGAAGGTGACCGTGAGCCGTAACGCTCAGGAGTCAGACATCGACTAACACTTCGAAGCACACCACCGCTTCTGACTGGAAGCGTTCTGCCTGCTCGGGGGGAGCATCGATGTCGCCTGCGACTTCGACGACGGATGGCGCCGTAAGCAGCGTCCAGATCAAGAAGTCTGTATTCTGGTCGGCCGGGACCGACGAGAACGTCGTCCCGGACCAGTGTCGGGCGCCCCAGGAAGAGCGCATTGATGCAGTGCGAACCGGTGGCCTTCGGCTGACGCCTATGACGGCATCGCAGATCGTCAACGAGATCGTTCTTCGTTCTCTGACCGGTGATCGCCTGCTTCTCGCCAACCATAATCTGCACAGCTTCTACCTGTGGCAGAGAGACGAGAACGTACGGGCGTTCTACGACCTCGCAGAGAACATCGTCATCGACGGTGCACCGATCTTGTGGTTGGCGCAGAAGCGGCACCCGCACCTCGGGAGCGAGCACCGTGTCGGTAGCACCGACTGGCTCGTCCGCCTTCTCCCGGTCGCCGAGGAAGCTGGCCTACGCATTGCCTTCCTCGGCGGCGCGCCAGGCGTCGGCGATCGTGCTGCAGCCGAGATCGTGGCCCGCCACCCCAGGCTTGAGATCAGCGTTCGGGATGGCTACTTCGACCCTGCAGAGGGCTCCGACGGCAATGAAGCCATCCTGTCGTGGCTGAATGACTTCAAGCCAGACGTTCTCCTGGTCGGGATGGGGATGCCGCTCCAGGAAGCGTGGATTGCGCGGAACTACTCCCGCCTCACCGCAACCGTCGTCTGCACCGTCGGCGGTTGCATGGATTATGTCGCCGGCGAGCAAGACCTTGCTCCTCGCTGGATGGGTCGACTCGGTGTCGAATGGGCATACCGGCTCACCCGCGACCCCGCTCGGCTGTGGCGCCGCTACATCCTCGAGCCTCCAGCCGTCGCCTCAGCACTTGCCCGTCGACGCGCCTCGCGGACCCGCAGCTCTCTCCGGGCACGCGCGGGCAACGCTCAAGGGAGCTCCGGAGCTGCCTAGACTCCGAGGGTAAGACGTGACTGGCACTCGCGGCCTACTCTGATGTATCGCGTACAGGCGCTAGCAGCCGGCCCCCGAGTTACCGAACTCTTCACGACGCCTTCAGCGCGACCTTGAGCTGATCTACATTCTGGTATAGTGGACGGTCAAGTCGCTAATTGCTAGGCTGGCTGAGCCACTGAAGGGCTCTACGCCGAATGCAAGCCCGTTGAACCACTCACTTCCCGTGATCTTCCCAGCTTCAGCGAGGAAAGCGAAGTAGTCCTTGTACGGCAATGTCCCTCGAAACTCGACGTAGCTTGGCCGGTAGGCAATGTAGTAGGGCTGGCCAGTTCCCGACACGCCCTCTCGGACGTTCCAGGAGTTCCCGTTCGAGTCAGTGAACGATCCGCCGCCTACCACCGGGAGGCTGGCCAAGTAAGACGCGCCAGCGCTCGACACCCTCGGGAAGAACGCAACCTCGTACTGTCTGTCAGGCACTCCTGAAGGGGTTGGCGTGGGCGTCAGCCAACATTCCGACAGCAGTCCTGAAGAAGGGTCTCCGTTGTAGCTCCAGTCGATGCTAACGTCGAGCGCGGCGATGTTCTTGACCTGTTGCGGTGTGATCGCTCCTGGACTGTCATCGTAATTTCCCCATGCAACGTGCAGGTAACCGTTGACGCCGTTCCAGTCGGGATCAGGGGTTACGTCCCACCAAAATGTAGTACCTCGCGGAAACGTCCCCGGGGTCACGCGCATGGACGACTCCGCGGCGAGGGTGTCGTTCTGCGGGAGATAGCGCCCCCACATGCCGGTATAGGCGCCGTAGGGGCCGGCCGCGTAGGTCTGGAAGTTCCCCTGAATGACCCGCTCTGGGTCGAAGGTGGAGGAGCGTGTGGCGGGCGCGCTCGACGAAGTCGCGAACACGAGCGTTCCCAACACCACCACTAGAATTGACGACGCCTTACTGTTTCCCGTGCGTATCGTGCGTCCCATCGTCGCCCCCCAAGTGGCGCCGTGCGGCCTGCAGGACCCTCTGCTGCTCAGCGTCGTGAAGATGACTACTCGAGTACACTTGTCGAACGTCGAGGAGTCGGCCCGTTGTAAGCACCACCTCTGGCGCCACTGCAGGTTCCGGACTCGGCGTAATCCTTGTCGGGTTCCAGGTCGACGTCAGCAGCCCCGCCGGCGGTTGCGGTGGCGGCCGCCAGGGTCAGACGGCGTCGATGGCGAGCACATATTGATCGATGACCTTCTGGCTCATGACATCGAGGCTGCAGTCCGCCACGAAGCGACGGCGACCGGCCTCTCCCAGCGCCTGGAGCTTGCCCGCTCTCACCGCCGCCGCTATCCGCGACGCTATCGTGTCTGCGTCCGCCGACACGTCGAACAAGATCCCCGTCTCACCGTCGGTTACGACGTCTCTACAACTTCCGACATCGGGCGTCACCACTGCCCGACTTAGGCTCATTCCCTCTAGGATCGTGAGCGGAAGCCCTTCGCGCCTGCTCGTCAGCAGGACGAGACTGGCATTCTCTATCTCTCTGCTCACCTCGCTCGTTGATCCAGGGAACTCGACGAACTCGTCCGCGCCCATCGCGGATACAAAATCGGCTACCTGATCGCGGAGTGGACCATCTCCGAGCCACTTCGCCGAGCAGTTGTAGCCCATCTTCCGAAGACTCAACACTACCTGAACGAAGCGAACGGGATCCTTCTCCGGAGCCAGACGACCGATCCCCACGATGTTGAGGGAGTTCTTTGTGCTGGGCGCACAACGTTGGCGACCGGATTCCCACGGGTCGGGTACCGCGTTGGCAATTACTGCAATTCGCGAGCGTGGTCGGTGAAAGCGACCTTCGAGCATGGCGCCGACTTCCGAACCGCACGCGATCAGCCGCTGGCCGCGGAAAGACAGGAGCCGTGCGACGAACGTCGCCTCGAAGAGACTGTGGACGTGTTCCACTACCGGGACGCGCCGGCCGACCAAGGCCAATCGAGCGAGGAGGGCGAGTCCGCGCTGGTGCGCGTGCACGACCTGCCACCCGTCGTCCCGCACGATCCTGCGGAGAGCCATAAACCACATCAGAGACCCCCGAACTCCTTCTCTCGGGGCAAGGCGGTACTGCTTAGCGCTCATCGGAACCTCGACCCAGAGGTCTCCACCGTCAGCTGCGAGGACACCGACCACGTGGCCTCGGCTCTCGAGCTGACGGGCGAGGTTGAGGACGACGCGTTCGACACCTCCGATCTCTAGGTCGTCGTTCAGGTGAAGCACGCGCATTACTGCACCCCCACGAATCTCTCCCATCCTCACCGCGCACCCTCAAGGAACACCGGGCGATATGAGACTGTTGCCACTGGCTTTCGCTGCCTAGCAAGAAGAAAAGCGCTCACCAGCACGAAGTGTCCAAAGAAGTTAGTAGAGGGAGACTCGGTCAAGTTCACCATAACCAGCACGATCGCACATGAAGTAGACCAAACAGCCAGCTCGTCTCCACGGCCCACATAACTTGCAATTCCCACGATTAGAGTTACAACAAGTACGATCGACATAAGACCGAGACCGACAACGCCGAGTTGCAACAGCATGTCGAGGTATCCATCGTGCGAGTGGTACATCTTGAATCCTGCCGCACGCCACATGCGTTGAGTTTCAGGCTGACCCTCACGCCACGGCGCATTCCACCCGAGCCCAAGTATTGGAGTGCGGGCGATCTGCTCGAGC
The DNA here is from genome assembly GCF_039542135.1 of Actinomycetospora chlora. Classification (NCBI taxonomy): domain Bacteria; kingdom Bacillati; phylum Actinomycetota; class Actinomycetes; order Pseudonocardiales; family Pseudonocardiaceae; genus Actinomycetospora; species Actinomycetospora chlora. The sequence continues at coordinate 193,221 of NZ_BAABHO010000001.1, read as the reverse complement.
ACGGCTGGCCACACATCGGTTCGCCCGGTGAGTGTGGAGTCCCTGCCGAGACTGCTCGCGATGTCGGCGAACGCAAAGATAGCTAGATAGACGAGCAGTCCGACCGCACACGACGAAGCTGTTCCCAGGAGAACGCGGGTGAATCCCGAGTAGCGGCGTGTCCAGCGCAGCATGAGAACCAGCAAGGTCGTCGCGGCGGCCGAGATGAAGACCGTTTGAGATTGAGCACCAGCTAGACAAACGACAGCGAGGCCGATATCGAAGAAGGAGGCACGATGACTCCGATAACGTCGCACCACGAGAAAGGTCGCTAGAGCGACCAAGGCCATGAACGCAAGCAAATTACGGTGAACGAAGAGGCCCTTGAGGGCACCCGTCTGGTAGTTCTCGTCCACGAGCCCAACGGACGGCACAGCCAAGGCGACGAGAAGCGTAGCTATCAAAACAACTCGAAAGGCCACGGAAATCGTCAGCAGGAATTCACGGCGAGACAGCACTCGGAGTGCGAGAACCAGTGCAACGGTCATGGACAGGATGGCCACGGCTGAGGGCAAGGTGGAGAAAGGAGCGACTGACCAAGCCATGCTGAGCACGCACGTTGCGCCGAAAACGACCAAGAGAGCGGGTCGGGCTCCGACCAGCCGCTGAGGCGGAAGTCGGAGCGCTGCAAGACCTACGGCGACGCCGGTGAGCGTGATTGCAATGTCGGCGCCAGCATAGGGAGCCACGCTGACGACACAAATTAGGAGCACGAGCAGAGCACGAAGTAGCGTCAACATCGTCGGCGAGCTGTAAGGGGTAGGTAGAACGACGGCCGTCATTGCGCATACCTCGCCGAGGTCGGGGACACCGAAGACCGGGCTCGGGCCGCTAGTGGCAGGGAGAAAAGTAGGGCACCGACGGCCAGCGCGACGGCGCCGCCAGCAGCGCCCCATACGGTCGCGCCCACGAGCACCAGGAGAAGGCTCGTTGGGCTAGCAATGGCCTTCCACCGCACTTCGAAATCGAGCAGCCCTCGCGCGCGGAGGAATGGGCCGAAGCAAGCTCCCACTACCGACCCAAGCATCGCGGCCGACACGAGGGCCGCAAGCCACATGGCTTCCTGCCAGGACTCGCCGAGGATTGCCATCATCACATCTGTCGGAACGACTAGGACGAGAACTGTGATCCCAAGCGTCGCGATCGCAAGCGCGGCGCATACACGGAGTCCGAGGCTAAAGGCAGTGTCGGGTCGGCCTTCCCGGACGCGGATGACCATAGAGGGCTGAATGAGCGCGATGCTTCCCATCACCAGCACCTGAATGGGCGCAAAGGGAAGCTGAGCGAGACGCACGAGCCCGAAAGCGGCAGGTCCCGCTGCAGCTGCCACAACGAGGCCGCCGCCCATACTGACCGATTGCGTCAGCAAGAAGTCCAGAGAACTTCTAGAACCTATGGAGTTGATCTCCCGCCACCAGCGCCACGCGCCGCGAAACGCAGGCCAGGTGCGAGTCCAAGACATCGCGACCAGTGCGCCGAGTCCAGCGCTCCCGGCCCAGATCGTAACAAGCAGGGCAAGAGTCACGTGGTCGAGGGCAACGAGCAGAGCGACACCCACCCAGGTCCCGCCTGTCCATACGACCGTGCTTACCAGGGCGAGACCTTCGTCGGCGTTCGCGTAGCAGAGCCACCTAAAGCCGTCCTGTATCACGAGCGGGAGCACGGTAAGGCTCAACAGCAGCGCAACCGGAGGGAACTCAACGATGAGAGATGTGACAACCCCTACCGCAAGTAGCCCCACAGCGCTCGCGAGGCCGAAGACGAGCACAGCGCCTAGCGCCCGCCGCGTCGCCAGATTCCCCCGCCGCGTGTGGGAGTCGGAATGTCTCAAGGTGTATCCATCGATGAGCCCGGCCTTCGACAGACCCGCGAAGATCAGACCGGCAAAGAGAACCGTTGAGAGTACGCCGAACTGCGAGATCTCGAGGAAGCGAGCACCAATCCACGACAGAGATAGATTGCCCAGGCTCGACACTCCCGCATCGCTCAAACCGATGAGAACTCGGCCGGACGGCATCCTCGCTCTCACGAATGGCGCGCCGCGAAGGCCAGTCGGACGCGATTGATGCGACCCGCCAGCGAACCCGGTACCAGCCAGCTCACGACAAACTGCGCCACGTCCACCAGCCTTGGTTTCGCGGATAGCGCCTCTTGAGTAATCGTGGCGAAGGCTTTGAGCGATGGCTGGCGTCGAGCAAGTCGCGATACCTCAGTAAGACAGAAGGCGCTATAGGCCCGCTCGCCAAGTGCTGCGCGTCGATCGCGGGCCCAATTCAACGAGTCCAACCATTGCGCGGAGTTGCTCAACGAAACGCCGCTGCTGACATGAACGATAGCGAGGGTCTCCGGCACGACTACGAATCGAGCCCCCTGCGCCTCGAGACGCAACAACCAGTCGAGGTCCTCGTGCTGCTTGAGACCAGTATCAAAAGGAGTTGTCGCGGCTGCCCACCGCGGTACCATCAGTGTCGGCGTTGGAAGCCAACCCTCGCCTGGAACCTCGCGAACGAACAGGTAATCCGCCACACGCTCGCCGTGTCCGATGGGTCGTACCGGCCAGACAGTGCTCTGATGCGACGAGCGCCTTTCCACCATGCTGCTGACCACGACGTTCTCGTCACCGGACGGACGGTCGACTGCCGCCAACTGGCGCTCGAGTTTGTTTGGCAGCCACTCATCATCGTCGTCGAGCAACGCGACCCAAGTGCCCGTCGCGCATTGGATGCCGAGGTTGCGCGCCGTGGCGCCAGCGTCGTGAGAGCCCCCTCCGGTGCTGAGGAGCCGTATTCTCGGATCTGCGATGCCTCGAACTCCAGATACGTCCTCATCGTCCGTGCCATCAAGCACGACGATCACCTCGTGGGGAGGAACAGTTTGTGCCAGAGCGCTCCGCACTGCGCGGACCACCAACAGAGGCCGGTTCACGGTCGGGATCACGACGCTGACCGTCACACGGCGGGCTGGGCGGGTGCGCTCAGTTAGTTCTGCCATGTCCGCGTGATCTCCGTGTCCTCGTCCACCGGGCTCGACGCCCGGCGATGTGCCGGGGCGGAGACCGGCCCGCGAGGTCGTGGGCTCGGTGACTGCCCGGTTGGCACGTCGCGCAAGGGGTCTGTGCTGGACGGAATAACCGTCGGAGGAGTTGAGTAGCCGTACTCACCGCCAGCGGCCTCTGGAGCCATGGTCAGTACAGTCCCGAGAGGCTCGACCGCGACTGCGCGGAGCGCTGAGACGGACCGGCTGACCTGCCACGTCTTCGTCGTCCTGAAACGACTGACGATCAAGGCTCCGTCTGTCGACGGGGCGATTGCGGCCGCGTCTGTGACGGGAAGCAGTGGCGGCGAGTCGACGACGACGAAGTCATAGCGTGCTCGAGCCTCGTCGAGGAGCTGCCGCATCTGCCTGCTGGCCAACAACTCGCTGGGATTTGGTGGCTGCGGCCCGCTCGGGAGCAGGTCGAACGACCGTTGCCACGTCTGGACTGCCCCGTCGAGCCGCGCTCGTCCTGCGAGGACGGAAGTGAGACCGACCGAGCCCTCGAGTCCGAGTGCGTCAGCCAACCGTGGACGGCGGAGGTCCGCGTCGATCGCCAGCACCTTGTGACCGGCGGCGGAGAGCGCAAGAGCGAGATCGATCACCAACGTTGTCTTGCCCTCCCCGGGAACGGCACTCGTGACGAGAAGGACTCGACGGGGCTTGTCCACGTCGACGAACTGCAGATTTGTCCGCAGCTGCCGAGCGGCCTCCGCTCGAGCGCTGAACTGGAGTCCTCCAGGGCCAAACTCTCCAGCCGCCGCCTTGACGTCGTACGGGATCTCGCCGAGGTTTGGAAGTCCGGAGGAGTTGCGCAAGACCTCTCGGGAGGAAATTGACGTGTCAAGGGAATGGCGGGCGACCGCCGCCCCGAGCCCGAGGAGAAGACCAGCAACGAGGCCGAGCATGACCGTCACGGGCAGCCCCGGCGTCGACGGCGAGTCGGGCAGGGGCGCCGGCTGGACGAGGCGAACGCTGACTGGCGCGGGACTGCCGGGGCCGCCCTGGCGCTCGAGTTCGTAGACCGCTTCCGAGGTGACTAAACCGACAGTGTCGGCGATCCGTGATGCCTGGCTGGGCGAGCGGTCCGTCGCGGAGACGTTGATGAGGATCGAGTTGAGGGCAGAAGTAGCGGTCAGCCTTTGGGCGAGCTGCTCGGGCCGATCTGGAAGAGCAAGTCGCCGGATCGTCTCCATCGTCACGCGCGGACTAGTCGCGAGCTCTGTGTACGACGCCACGCGCTGCTCTGAGAGCTGGGCGGCCTGGAACGCCTCCTGCGTCCCGCCTGTCGCCTGCGCCGAGACGTACAACGAGGTCTCTGCCGTGTACTCGACAGGGCGGATCAGGAAGACCGCAACGGCGATGCCGACACCGAAGACGGTGGTCGCAACGACCAGAAGCCATCGATCCCTAATCGCACGCAAGTAACTCTGAAGAGTCATGGTGGCCCCCCGACCGCGATCAAGCGTTATCTAGCCGTCACTTGGGCGAACGGTACCTCAGTCCGTCGGGCGATCACTCGGCCCTCCACCTGATCGCGTTCAGTAGGCGCCGCGGCCGCGCAACACCGCGCCGACCGTCTTCCAGAGGATCGAGACGTCGAGGGCGGCTGACCAGTTCTCGACGTAGCGGAGGTCGAGCCGGACCGACTCCTCCCAGGTGAGGTCGGAGCGGCCGCTGACCTGCCAGAGACCGGTGAGGCCCGGGCGAACGCAGAGCTTGCGGAGGGCGTCCTCGGTGTAGGTGGCCACCTCGCGCTGGAGCGCGGGCCGAGGGCCGACCAGCGACATCGAGCCGCCGATGACGTTGAACAGCTGCGGGAGCTCGTCGAGCGAGAGCCGGCGCAGGAGGCCGCCGATGCGGGTGACGCGCGGGTCGCGCTTCATCTTGAACAGCGGACCGGAGCCCTCGTTGGCGGCGGCGAGCGCGGCGACCTGCTGGTCGGCGTCGACCACCATCGAGCGGAACTTGATCATCCGGAAGGTCTTGCCGGCGCGGCCGACGCGCTCCTGCTTGTAGAACACCGGGCCGCCGTCCCGTCGGATGAGCACCGCGAGGACTCCGAAGACCGGGAGGAGCAGGAAGACCAGCACAGCGGCGGCGGCGCGGTCGAAGAGGTTCTTGGCCATGCGGGCGGGGCCACCCCAGCGCGGCTCGGTGAGGCGCAGCAGCGGCAGGCCGTCGACCGGGGCGACGTGCAGGCGAGGGCCGGTGATCTCCATGAGGCCCGGGTCGACCACCAGCTCGACGCCCTCGCCCTCGAGGTCCCAGGCCAGGCTGTGCAGGCGCTTCGGGGTCCACCCCGGGGTCGGGGCAACGGCGACGACCTCGATGCCGAGCTCGTGCACGTGCCGGGCGACATCGTCGAGGTCGCCGACGACCGGGACCCCGTCGATCTCGGTCGCGCCGGCGGTGCCGGTGGAGGTGCAGGCGGCGACGACCGTCCAGCCGTGGTGCGGCACGCGGCGGGTGCGGGCGGTGAGGTCGGCGATCGCGGTCTCGGAGCCGACGACCAGCACCGACGACATGCAGCGACCGGCCTCGCTACGGGCCCGGTGCAGCACGCGGCGCACGAGGTAGCGGCCGAGGAACAGGCCGGCGCCGGTGGCCGGGATGATCCCGAAGATCCAGGGGCGGACCGTGTCGAGCTTGAGGGCCATGCCGGCGAGGGCCAGGGCGATGGCGGCGGCGGCCGTGCCGCGGAAGACGCGGTTGAACTCCTCGGCGCCCTGGCCGAGGACCCCGCGGTCCCAGGCCCGGAAGGCCGTCATGCCGGCCAGGACGAGGGCCGCGGCCACGAGGCTGTTCTGCAGGCCGGAGATAACGCCCCAGCCGCCGATCAGCGTGGCGACGATGGCGATGGTCGCGATGACCGCGAGGTCGGTGGCGACGACGGTCTGCGCGAGGCGGCGGCGCCAGCGACGCGAGCTGGGGCGTGCGGTGACGCTCGGTACATCGGCGAGGCTCGTGCGGGGCCGCGGAGCCGGCATCTCGATCGATTCCGACAGGTCCAGACCAGCGCTCATCTCGATGTCCCCCCAGGCATCACGGATGGTGACGGACCACCCAACCGGATGACGCCCTCGCCGAGCTCTTCGTTGAACGCGGTACTGGCGTCGATGACCCGCTATCGCGTGGTGTTGGCCAGGTTGTTACACACCACGTGGTCTCGTTCTCCGGCGAGTCGCAGAGACACGCGGCGTTTCATGACGCCGGTTCACCCGTTCAGCCCTGCGTGAGCCGTATCGCTGAGTGACTGGCTAACGCTACAGATCTTCACTATTGACATCGAACGGAACGATGAGTCACTCGTCCGAGTGGCTCGGACCTGCCCGCCGACGAGACACGCAGACGGGCGCGCTTCGCCGAGCCGACACCCGCTAGTCCGTTCGGGCGAGACGGTGCTGTCAGCGACCGTGACGGGCGAAAGGTCGGTGAAAGCGCCACCGGTTTAGCTCTGCGTCACGGGTCCCGGACCCGGCGGCGGGAGGGAGCGGACCGATGTGGATCGCTCCGCGCAGCCGCCGCACCGGGCCCGGGCCGACGGGTGACGCCACCGCCCGGCCTGGCGAGGGGGGTACGTCAGGACGGCGGGAGCAGCCCGAGCGGACGGGCGTCCGGTGGGAGGTGCGGGGGGACTCCCGCCGGGCGCCCGGCCCCACCCCGCACGAGGCGGGCGAGACCGCGGGCGGCGTCCGTCCAGGGCGCCCAGCCGAGACGCTCGGCGAGGCCGGCGGCGACGCCGAACTGCCGGCGGGCCTCGGCGCGCTCGCCGAGCACGGCGGCGACGAGGCCCTGGTAGAGCGCGAGCGGGCCGAACGTCGCGGCGCCGATGCCGACCACCACGACGGCCTCCGGGTCGGCGGGCAGGTCACGGCGCACCACCTCGGCGGTCGGGACGTCCCCGAGCGCGAAGGCCGCGCAGGCGGCGAGGCAGAGGCCGGGGCGGTCGAACAGCGCGCCCTCGCGCCCCTCGCGCTTGCGGTGCCAGTCGGCGAGGTGGGACGCGGCGGCCTCGAGGTCCCCGGCGACGGCGGCGTCCACCGCGGCGGCGGCCGACCAGGCCGCGACCAGCGGGTACAGCGACGCCGCGCCGGCGGGCAGGCCCTGGAGCGCGGGCAGGGTGCCGGCGAGCAGGTGGCGCACCAGCAGGTGCACCCCGTAGGCCCCGACGGCGTCGGGCAGCCCGAGCTCCTGGCCCCGGTGCAGGGCGGCGAGCGCGGCGGCGTCGGCCTCCTCGGCGTCGCCGCGGGCGAGCGTCAGCCCGGCGTCGAGCAGGGAGACCATCCACATCGTCCGCGGCCGGTGACGGTCGACGGCGACGGGCTCGAGGTCGCGGCGCGCGGCGAGGGCGTCGTCGAGCCGGCCCGCGGCGAGCAGGGCGGCGATGCGCAGCTCCTCGGCCTCGAACCACACCGCGTCCTCCCCCGCCGCGACGGCGAGCCGGCAGGCCTCCTCGCAGACGGCGAGCCGCTGGGTCGCCGGCACGGGCGCGTCGACGAGGTGGTTCGCCTCCAGGAGGCGGACGCCGGCGAGCAGGCGGGGGTCGTCGAACCCGTCGGCGGCCAGGGCGAGCAGCTCGGGCAGGGCGGTGGGGTCGCCGACGTCGCCGTTGAGCTGCTCCTCCTCGAGGATCAGGCTGCGCAGGACCTCGGCGCGCTGCCGCGGCGCGAGCGGGAGCGTCCGGACGCGCCGCAGCCGCCGGGCGCGTCGGGGGCGGCCGGCGACGTTGATGCCCATCGCGTCGTCGCCGACGGCGGCGACGACCGCGTCCGCGATCACAGGGTCGTCGACCTCGCGCTCGTGCGCCGCGGCCGGGAGCTCCTGGCGGGCGACCGCCTGCTCGACGACCTCGTCGAGGACCTCGTCCGCGTCTTCCTGCAGACCCATCGCCTCGAGCACGAGCCCGCGGTGCAGGGCGACCGAGCTGGGGTGCGACGTCTCGAGCACGGCGTCGAGCTGCGCCAGGGCTTCCTCGAGCGCTCCCTGGCGGTACGCCGCGACGCCGGCGGCCAGGCGGGCGTCACCCAGCTCCTGGGTCGCCACCAGCGGCCCGGCGCCGACGGCGTGGCGCAGCAGCGTGAACGGCTCGGTCGCCGGGTCGGCGACGAGGGCCCGGTACCGGGCGTGGTGCAGCGTCTGCGCGCTCGCCGGCGGGACGGCGTCGAGGACGGCGTCGCGCGTCAGGGCGTGGCGGAAGGCGAACCCGTCGTCGGTCGGGGCGAGCAGCCCGCGGTCGACGGCGGCGCGCAGGTACGCCGACAGCGTGCGGGGCGCGATCTCGAGCATGGTGCCGAGCTCGGCCAGCGAGAGCGGGGCGAGCACGGCGAGCGACTCGAGGGCCTCCCGGGCGGCGGGGTCGAGGCCGGCGAGCTGGTGGTCGAGCAGGGGCCGCAGCCGGGCGGGGATGACCGACGCGAGCTCGTCGCACGCCTTCTCCCCGTCGGGCTCGTCGAGCCCGGACAGCGACTCGATGACGGCCGCGACGTGCAACGCGTGCCCGTGCGTGCGTTCCCACAGGGCCTCGGCGACCCGGCCGGCGCCGTCGGGGGCGAGGCCGGGCAGCCCGCCGACGACGAGCCGGCGCACCGCGGCGCGGCCCAGCTCGGGGAGCGCGACGTCGCTGACGGACTCGAGCAGCGCCATCTCGGCGTGCGTCGCGCTCCAGGCGGGGTGGGCGACGGCGTCGGGCTCGCGGGCGGCGACGAGCACCACCACGCCGGCGGGCAGCCCGGCCCGTGCGAGGCCGCGCAGGGCGGCGAGGGTGACCGAGTCGGCGAGGTGCGCGTCGTCGAGCGTGACGAGGACCGGCCCGCGTCCGGACAGGCGCTGCCGCAGGGCGCGGCCGGGGGCGGGCTCGCCGGGGTGGACGGGGGCGACGCCGAGCTCGTCGAGCACCTCGGCCCAGGCCGACCAGGGCGGGGCGTCGCCGTCGCAGGTGCCGCCGCCGACGCAGGCGCCGTGCACCCACGCGTCGCGCTGCGCGGCCTGGAGCAGGGCGGTCTTGCCGATGCCCGCCTCGCCGGTGACGAGGCGGACGGCGCCGGCGTCGGGGTTCTCGAGCAGGGCGCGGACGGCGCGCAGCTCCTCCTCGCGCCCGACGAGCGTGGGACGCGGATGGCGGCTCGGCACGGGGGCGAGCAGGCGGAGCCGGAGGTCCTCGATGTCGTGGCCGGGCTCGACGCCGAGCTCGTCACGCAGGTGGTCGCCGGTGGCGGCGAGGACGTCGAGGGCCTCGCTCGTGCGCCCCTGGCGGTGCAGGCCCGAGGCGACGAGGACGGCGAGGCGCTCGCGGGAGCGGTCGGCGGCGAGGTCGTCGGCGACGAGGTCGACCGCCTCCGCGGGGCGGTCGAGGTCGAGCAGCACACCCGCCATGCGCTCGACGAGGCGCAGCCGGCGGTCGTGCGCGCGGACGCGCTCGGCCTGCAGGCGCGGGCCGACCGGGGTGCCCTCGAAGGGCTCGCCCTGCCAGGTGCGGAGGGCTGCCTGCCCGCGGTCGAGGACCGTCTCGCGCGAGGCCTCGGGGTCGAGGGCGGCCGCGGCGTCGTCGTGGAAGCGGTGCAGGTCGACGGCGTCGCGCGGGAGGTCGAGCCGGTAGGTCTCGCCGATCGGCGGGATCGGCAGTCGCGTCCCCTCGTCGGGGACCTCGCGGCGCAGGCGGCTGACCAGCACCTGCAGCGCGCCGTCCGGCCGCTCGGGGAGGTCCTCACCCCAGATCTCGTCGATCAGCGACGGCACCGCCACCGTGCCCCGGCACGCGGCCGCGAGCAGGGCCAGGAGGGTCCGTAACCGGCGCCCCGGGTGACCGACCGCCCCGGAGGCGCCCTCGATGCTGACCTCGCCGAACACCCGGATGCGCAGCTCCGGCGGCGAGATCGACATCGTCCCTCCATCAGCACGTTCCGTGACCGTGGCTTCGGACGGTACGGCTCCTCGTGTTACGGATCCACGAGACGTTCGTCCCGGGGACCTACTGCTGGTCACCCAGATTCCGGGTGAGCCGCTCGGCCGCATGATGCAACTGCTCGACGGTACGTGCCTGTCCCACTCGGGGATCGCGGTGCGCGTCGACGGCCGTGAGGGGCCGGCTACCCACCTCGCCAGCGCCCTCACCCGCCGTCTCCCCGGCAGCATGGAGCTCGGCGGTGTGCGCTGGGACCCGTTCGAGAAGTTCCGGCCCCACCGCGACCTCTACACCGTGGCGATGCCCGACGACCTGCGCGCCCGCGCCCTCGAGCACCTGGCCCGCTTCCGTCCCCGCCGCGGCGAGGCGGCCTCGTTCTCGGTGGTCAAGCTCGTGACCGTCGCCGCGGCCCTGCGGTCGGTCGAGCTGCAGGTCGCCGACCAGGCCCGCGCCGAGCGCCTCTTCGGCGCGGCTCGCGCGGTCGCCGCGACGTGGGCCGCGTCCGACGACGCCCCCAGCTACTACTGCGCGGAGCTCGCGGCGACGGCGTACGGGCGACCGTTCACCCGGGCGGAGATGACACCGCCGGCGGCCACCGTCAGCGGGCTCGGGGACCTCGCGCGGACGCGGTGGTCGGGGCGGGTGACGCGGGCGATCGCGCGGGTGGTCGACGGTCTCGACGAGCCCCGCCGACGGTCGCTGGCGCGGCTGCTGGGGGTGCTGGCGCGCGAGGACCGGGGGTTCCTGCACCACGCGGCGGGGGCGATCGCGTCGTCGGCCGCGGTCGCCTTCCGTCGCGCGACCGGCGTCCCGAGTGCGCCGGAGCCCCTCGCTCCACCGCGCGTGCTGCCAGCGTTGGTCGACCCGCACGCCGTGATCCCCTACGCGCTGGTGACGCCACGGATGCTGTGGGCGGCCTTCGGACGGGAGTCGTTGCGACGGGTCGGGCAGCCGACCTGAGACGTGGGGCTTGGCACGAGGTGCGGATCTCGCGGAGTTGACGGTCGCTGTCGGGGGTCCTAGGTATCATCGAACACGTGTTCGACACCCTGGCCTCCACCGGCTTCCAGCCGCTGCCGGCGGGCATCGACGTGATGCCCGCCGGCGCCGAGCTGGCGGCCGCGCTGGCCGCGGTCGACCGCACGCGGCTCGCCCCGCACGACACCGTGCGGCTGGTCGACGCCGAGGCCCGCCAGCTGTCCCACCAGCAGGCGCGCTTCCACGCCGCCGCCCGCGAGGCGGCACTGGCCGACCCGGAGGCGCCGGGCGGCCGCGCCGAGCGGGAGGCGGCCGACGGGGGCGACGAGCTGCGGGCCCGGCTCTCGCTGTCGCGCACCGCCACGGCCGCGGTGCTCACGCTGGCCGACGCCGCCGTCCGGCATCCGGAGCTCGGGGCCCGGTGGGCCGCGGGCCGGCTCGACCAGAAGCGCATCGAGCACATCGTGCGCGAGACGGGGGATCTCTCCGGGGAGCACGCCGGGAAGGTGATCCACGAGGTGCTGCCGGTGGCGGCCGGGATGACCTACCGCGCGCTCATCGAGCGGCTGCGCGAGCTGGCGATGGCGATCGATCCGGACTGGGCTCGCCGGCGCGAGGAGAACGCGCGACGCCAGCGGCGGGTGCGGGCCACCGTCACCGCCGCGGGCACGGTGAACGTGTGCGGGCTGGATCTGCCGCTCTCGCCGGGCACGCGCATGACCCGCCAGATCAACCGCCTCGCCGCGCGGGTCAAGGCGCTCGGCCACCCCGGACGGATCGACACCATCCGCGGCGACGTCCTCACCACCCGGTTCGACCCGGCCCTCAGCGGCGCCACCGACGACGAGATCGTCGCCGCCGTCCTCGCCCTGGCCGACGAGGACGACCCGGCCGATCACCTCAGCCACGATCCCGCGGACGCACCTCCCGATCCAGCGGCGCCGGATCGCGACGAGCCGGATCGCGACGAGCCGGATCGCGACGAGCTGGACGCCGACGAGCCGGACGCCAACGGGGTGGAGGCCGGCGCCGAGGAGCCGGCCGCGGATCGGCGGCGCGGCCCGCGGCAGTCCCGCTTCGAGATCCGCGTGCGGCTCTCGACCCTGCTCGGGCACGACGAGAAGCCCGCCCGCCTCCCCGGGTGGGGCACCGTCCACGCCGGGCAGGCCCGCGAGCTGGTGGCCGAGCACGCCGACGCCGAGTGGCGGGTCGCGATCACCGACCACACGGGGGCCCTGGTCGCGACCCTGGTCACCCGCCGCCGACCGACCCGCTGCACCACCACACCCCAGGACCCGGACCCACCCGGCATGCCGCGGGCGGTGGTCGAGCTGCACGTCAGCGAGGCCGAGCTCGACCGGCTCGGTCCCGATCACGAGCTCGCGTGGGTCCGGGTGCTGGGCGATCTCCGGGAGCAGTGGGCCAGGCGGCGCGCCGCCGAGGCACTACGGCCGGAGGACGGCCGGTTCCCGAGCAGCGCGCTCCGCCGGTGGACGGAGATGCGCGACGGCACGTGCGTCTTCCCGTCGTGCCACTGTCCCGCGGTCGACGCGGAGATCGACCACACGCTCCCGCACGGCGCGGGCGGCCCCACCGCCGACGGCAACCTCGGGCCGCTGTGTCTCCACGACCACCTGCTGAAGGACCGGCCGGGGTGGTGCCTCCGCCAACCCCGACCCGGTCACTTCAGCTGGACCAGCCCCACCGGCCACACCTATCACCGCGCGCCCCAGGTCCTGTTCGACGCGCTCCCCGATCCGGACCCACCCGACCACCCCTCCGACGACACCCCGTACGGGTACGCCACCAACGACCCGATCTGGGACGGCGACCCGTACCCGCGCGGGCCGGCCCCGCGCGCCCGGCCGGACCCGCCGCGACGCCGCCCTGGCCACCACGACGACCCGCCGCCGTTCTGAGGCCCGCTCAGGCGCTCCCCGACGTTCCTCGTCGGCGGAGCCGCGCGGTGACGGGGCGAGTGAGCCGGCGCGCCTTCTGCACGGCGCGCTGAGCGGTCGACGGCCGGCCCGGCTCGACGCGCTGCTCGCCGCGGGCGTGCGCGTCGAGGGCGGTGCGGGCGACGTCCTCGGGCGTCAGCCACCAGCGGTCGGGGATGCCGGAGACGTCCTCGCCGAGGCGGTCGTGGAACTCGGTGCGGGTGTAGCCCGGCGCGACGGTGGTGATCCGGACGCCGGCCGGCGCCTCCGCGACCAGCCCGCGGCCCAGCGCGTCGAGGAAGGCCTTGGACGCGGCGTAGGCCGTCAGGCCGACCGTGCCGACGGCGACCGGGCTGGAGATCATCATGATCCCGCCGCGGCCGTCCATGCGTCTGAGCGCGGCGCGGGACAGGCGCAGCGGCGCGAGCACGTTGACGTGCACGGTCGCGTCGAGCGTCGCGGCGTCCTGCTCGGTGAGCCGGGCGAAGGCGCCGGTGGCGGCGTTGTTGACGAGCAGCCGCACGGGATCGGCGGTGTCGGTGATCAGGTCCTCGACCGTCCGCAGTCCCTCCTCGGTGGCCAGGTCGGCGACGACGACGTCCGTCGGCGTCGGGAGCTCGGCGGCGAGCCGCTCGAGCGCGTCCCCGCGGCGGGCGACCAGGACCAGCGGGTGGCCACGGGTTGCGAGCTCGCGGGCCAGCGCGGCCCCGATGCCCGACGACGCGCCGGTGACGAGCGCGCGGGGCGGCGGGTCACTCACCGCGCGGATCATGCCAGCTCGCCGTCGGCCCGACGTGCCACACTCGGCGCCGTGACCGGCGGCGTGCCTCCTGAGCTGCAGCAGGAGGTCACGGCCGCCCTGCGGGCGGCGGGAGCACGGTTCGCGCTCCTGCACGGCAGCCACGCCACGGGGACGCACCGTCCCGACTCCGACGTCGACGTGGCCTCGTACTCGGGTGGGTCGGCTCCGGCCTCGTTCGAGGTCCTGCTCCCGGCCGGCGTCGACCTCCTCGTCCTCGACACCGCGCCGCTGGAGATCGCCGGCCGGAAGACCCGCAAGATCTACTTGGACGAGCTGCCGAGGGTCGAGCGCAGTCGCCGGGAGTTCCAGGAGACGGCGAGGCGCCTCGGTGGTTCGAGCAAGTGAAGCGTCTCGTGGTCTGCTGTGACGGCACGTGGAACACGCCCGACGAGGTCGACGAGCACCACGTCCCCTGCCCCACCAACATCTCCCGGATCGCCCGCGCCGTCGCGGAGCACGACGCCGATGGGACGCCCCAGCGCCTCTTCTACGACAAGGGCGTCGGCACCGGCGGGCGGCTCGACCGGCTGATCGGCGGTGTGTTCGGCGCGGGCGTCGCCAAGAACGTCCGGGACGCCTACCACTTCCTCGTCGACACCTACGAGCCCGGCGACGAGATCTTCCTCTTCGGCTTCAGCCGCGGCGCGTTCACCGCGCGGAGCACCGCGGGCTTCGTCCGCAACTGCGGCATCCTGCGCCGCGAGCACGCCTACCGCCTCGACGACGCCTACGCGCTCTACCGGGCACGCGACCCCGAGCAGCACCCCAGCGAGGTCGAGGCCGCGCTGTTCCGGCGGTCGTTCTCGCACGAGACGCGCATCCGGTTCATCGGGGTGTTCGACACCGTCGGCGCCCTCGGCGTCCCGCTCACCGGGCTGCCGCTGACCGACCTCGCCAACCGCCGCTACCGGTTCCACGACACCGCGCTGTCCGGGCAGGTCGACGGCGCGTTCCAGGCGCTGGCGATGCACGAGCGGCGCGGATCGTTCGCCCCGACGCTGTGGGACCCGACCGAGAGCGGCCAGGAGCTCGAGCAGGTGTGGTTCACCGGCGTCCACTCCGACGTCGGCGGCGGCTACAGCGACCACCGCCTCGCCGACGTCACGCTGGCGTGGATGGTGGCCCGGGCCCGGCGCTACGGCCTGGCCCTCGACCTCCCCGACGCGATCGACCCCGACGCCCTCGGCCGGCGTCACCTGGCGATGCGCGGCGTCTACCGCTACCTGCCGCGCCACCCCCGTTCCCCCGCCGACGGCACGACCGTCGCGTCGAGCGTCGTGGACCGGCAGGCGCGCTACCGGGACGCGCCGCGGCCGTTCCGGCCGATGCTCGGTGACCCGGCGCGGGTGACGGACGTCGAGCACATCGTGGGCGGCTAGGACGGCCCAGCGCGCAGCGGGATCGTCGAGCCGCTCGCCACGGCCTCGACGTGGAACTCCACCCGGCGGCCGGTGTCGAGGTCGCCGGCGGCCGACCAGTCGACGACGGCCGTGCCGGAGAGGTGCAGCGTCGCGCCGGTGGTGAAGTCCAGGAACAGCAGCGCGGCCTCGGGGTCGACGGCGAGGTTGCCGAAGCTGTTGAACATGTTGTTGCCCGGATAGTCGGGCCACCACAGCGTCCGCGGGTCGGTGACGTGGACGAACCCGGCCGGTCCGCCGCGGTGCGACGCGTCGTTGCCGCGGGTCGGGTGGGTGGTGCCGAGCAGGAAGGTGTCGCTGCCGGTGACGAGGTCCTGGTCGGCCGTGGTGAGCGCCGGGCCGCGCCGGACGTCGCCGCTCGAGGCGGGAGCGGACGGCGCCAGGTCGCGGGGGTGGATGAACCGCGGACAGTTGCCGTAGGCCTGCTCCACCGCGACCGTCAGACCGTCCTTGGTGACGTCGGTGAGCGTGCCGTTCACGCGCACCCGCCGGCGCCGGGCGAACTCGATCGCGAGCATGCCGAGCGGCTGGCCGGCGGGGAGTGCATGGAGGGGGTCGCCCGCGGGCGGCGTCGCGTTGACGGCGAGCGTCGTGGCGTCGACGGCGCGCAGGAAGCCCGGGGCGCCGCTGAGCGGCGACGTCCAGAGCCGGCCGTCGGCGTCGCGGGCGCTGATCGCGGCGAACGTGCGCTCGGCCAGGAACCGGCCGACACCGGCCGTGAGGTCAGGGGCGTCGAGCATGCCGCCGAGGCGCTCGGCGTCCGCGCGCGTGCCGGCGCGCTCCTGGACGGCGCGCTCGCCCTCGTGGAAGCCGGTGTCCATCTCGCTCCTAACGGTAGTGGCGGGTCGTGCCGTTAGCAGCATGGCGTGTCGGGACAGCGGTCGTCAAATGGTTGGCGACCGTTCGAGCCGTTAGGATTGTCGTCGTGCCGACGAGTGCGCCGTTGATGGGCGAGCCATGGCCGGTCGAGCTGATGAACACGGTGTGGGCCGACCGGGACGGGCAGTACGACGCGCTCGATGACGACGGCGAGGCGCGGGTCTGGCTCGCTGTGGCACGGTCCGCGCCCGTTCTGACCGTCGCGGGGACGTCCGACGACGACCGGGCGGCGCTGCCGCGCCTGCGGGAGCTGCGCGACGCGCTGCGTCGCCTGGCCGCCGACGTCACCGGCGACCCGCGGACGTCGTGGCGCTCGCCGGTCGGGTCGAACGAGGCGGTGGACACGATCGACGCGATCGCCGCCACGGCACCGTCGTGGGCAGCGCTGGAGCGGGCCGGCGACGGCGCGCTGGTCCGCGTCACGCGCTCGGCTGCGTCGTCCGCGGACGCGGTGGTCTCGCTGATCGCGCAGCAGGGCGTCGAGCTGTTCGCCGACGGCGGGCCGCCTCTGCGCGCGTGCCTGGCGCCGGGGTGCGTCCTGTACTTCGTGGCGCACCACCCGCGGCGGGAGTGGTGCTCGGCGGGGTGCGGCAACCGCGCCCGCGTCGCACGGCACTACCGGCGGCACCGGGGCTCACCCGCCGCGACCTGAGCCCCATGATCGTGGCGGCTTTCCTGACGATGAACGTCAGCGTGGCCCCTATCGGCGTGCTGTGTTCTCTGTTCTGACACGCCGGCGTGTCGTCCCGGCGAGGATGTGGCGATCCTGGCGTGAGACGCCAGCAATGCCACGTTGCTCGCACTCCCCTCAGCGACCCCGGACGAAGAGGACCTCGGCGATGGTGCGGAGGAGGACCTTGGCGTCGAGCCAGAGCGACCAGTTCTCGATGTAGAAGTTGTCGAACCGGGCGCGGTCGGAGATCGGGGTGTCGGCGCCGCGCAGCCCCGACACCTGCGCCAGCCCCGTCAGCCCCGACGGGACGCGGTGGCGGTGGTCGTAGCGCGGGAGCTCCGAGGAGAACTTCTCCACGAAGTGCGGGCGCTCCGGGCGCGGGCCGACCAGCGTCATGTCGCCGCGCAGGATGTTCCACAGCTGCGGGAGCTCGTCGAGCGAGGTCCGGCGCAGGACGCGGCCGACGGGGCCGATGCGCCCGTCGCCCACCACCGACCACTGCGTCGCCGACTCGGCCTCCGACGCCGGGCGCATCGAGCGGAACTTCAGGCACTCGAAGTGCCGCCCATCCTGCCCGACGCGGGCCTGCCGGAAGATCACGCCGGGACCGCCCTCGAGACGGACGGCCAGAGCGCACGCCGCCATCACCGGCGCGAGCACCACGAGCGCCAGCGCGCTGACGGCGACGTCGAACGCGCGCTTGAGCGACCAGCTCACGCCGTGGAGCGGGGGCGTACGGATGCGCGTGATCGGCACCGAGCCGATGTGGTCGCCGGTCGCGGTCTGGGTGGCGAAGGCGGGCAGGCGCGGCACCACCAGCAGGTCGCAGCCCGCGCACTCGGGGGCGCGCACGCGCTCGAGCAGCTCGGCCTCGTCGAACTCGCCGCCGGCCACGAGCACCACGTCGATGCCGTTCTCGGCCACCACCCGCTCGAGCGCGGCCAGCGTGCCGACGTGCGGCGCGTGCTCGGCGGCCACGGGGTCGCGGCCGTCGTCCAGGAACCCGGCCACCGCCAGCCCGTAGCGGGGGTGGCGCGCCAGGAGCTCGATGACGTCGGCCGCGAGCGGGCCGCCGCCCACCACGAGCGTGCGGTGCGCGACCACGCGGCGCTTGCGGGCGGCGAGGATGAACCGCGTCGTGGCCATCCGCCCGATCACCACGAGGCCCAGCCCCGGCAGCACGATGAGCAGGAACGACTCCACCCCGACGCCGTCGTGGCGCAGCGCGAAGACCGCCGCCACGAGGGCCGCGGCCACCAGCAGCCGGCCGATGACCATCGGCAGGTCGTCGAGCACCGAGAGGTGCAGCCGCGCGCGGTAGCGACCGCCGCCCGAGAGCAGCGCGAGCGCGATCACCGTCATCGCCAGCACGGCCTTGCCATACTGCGGGAGCCAGAGCACCGGCACCGCGAGCAGGACCGCGTCGACCGGCAGCACGAGCATCCACGCCTGCCAGTGCACGGCGCTCCGGAACCCGAGCAGGGGCCGGGCGGGGACCGGCAGGGCCGGCTCCTCGAAGCGCCGCGGTGCGCGGTCGGTCCGCGGCGGCGGCCGCGGGTCGTGCCGCGCCGCCGCCCCGTGCGTCGTCTCCCGCATGCTGGTCACGCGGTCACCGGTCCCAACGCATCGCCCTTCTCGTGGGGGAGCACACGAGAGCCCTCCGCCGCGGCGATACAGCGCAAGGTCACCCGATCGAGCGATCGGCAATCTAGCGGCCGATCCACCATCGGGTGAAGGGGCTGGTCAGGACGGCGACAATCTGCTCGGCCACATGCCGTAACGGCGATGATCGCTCAGCGTGAGAATCCCCAACTCAGGACGACGCGGGATTCCGGTTCGTATGACGATCGTCTCCGGACGGATCCGAGGCGGGATCCCGCCGTCCCCGCGGGGCGAGCAGCCGCGCGGCGAGGCGGTGGGTGCGCGAGTCGGGGTCGGACGACGCCGACATGAGCACCTGGTGGCGCAGCCAGGTCAGCGGCCACCGCGCCAGGCCCCGGACCACGTCACGGCGCCGGACCACGTCGACGTGGTCGCGCCCGAGCCGCCGGACGAACACCCGCTGGGCCGCGAGGTTGCGGCGCCGCGCCGAGCTGGTCATCGAGCCCGACGCGAGCCGGAACCGCGAGAGCGTCTCGGGCAGGCCGTAGAAGTCGCCGACGGTCGTCAGGCGCACGGCGAGGGCGACGTCGAGGACGAACGGCTCGTCGGTGGGGAAGCCTCCGACCAGGTCGAACGCCGACCGGCGGAACAGCATGTTCCCCGGCACGCCGAGCGGGTTCCCGCCGTGGCGGACCACGCGGCGCACGACGCTCGCCCGGTCCTGCCGGCCGAGGAGGTCTGGGGTGCGCAGGGTGCGGTCGCGGGCGACGATCCGGTCGCGGTCGTCGACGAGGTGGTGCCGACTGGAGACGACGGCGACGTCCGGCTCGGCGTCCATCACCGCGACCTGCCGCGCGAGGGCGTCGGGCTCGATGAGGTCGTCGGCGTTGAGCACCTTGACCAGCGGGGCCCGCGTGGCGGCCACCGCGGCATTGAAGTTGGCGATCTGCGGGACCGTCTCGGCGTGCCGGACCACCCGCAGGCGGGGGTCGTCGTAGCCCGCGAGGACGTCCGCGGAGCCGTCGGTGGTCGCGTTGTCGACGACGACCAGCTCGAAGTCGGTGAACGTCTGCGCGAGGACGCTGTCGATGGTCCGACCGATGTAGTCGACCTTCTGGTAAAGCGGAATGCACACCGAGACCCGCGGTTGCACATCGTCACCTGACGTCGACTGTGATGCCGACGTCAGGGTGATCGCGGGGTCTTGGGACGACACGCTGTTATCGTCTGGGTGATCAGCGGCGCGGTCAACGGCTGCGCCGCCCGGACCAGCCCCGGTCCCCGGTTCGGGCGACGACGGTCGTGGCGAAGGAGGGCACGAACGCCGATGGACGCCGCACTCGACGTCCTCGTGCTCGGGATGCACTACCCGCCCGAGCACACGGGCAACGCCCCGTACACCGCCGGGATGGTCGCCGCGCTGGCCGGGGCGGGCCACCGGGTCCGCGTGGTGACCGGCTACCCCCACTACCCGCAGTGGTCGGTGCACGACGGCTACACCGGGCTGCGCCGCCACGAGACGGACGCCGGCGTGCCCGTCACGCGGGTGCGCCATCCGGTCCCCCGCTCCCCCAGCGCCCTGCGCCGCGCCCTCATGGACGCGACGTTCACCCTCCACGCGGCGTCGGTCGGCCGACAGGGCGTCCGCCGGCCGGACGTCGTCGTCGCCGTCAGCCCCGTGCTGCTCACCGTGCTCGCCGGCCTGCGCTGGCGCCGCCGCGGCCGCACGGCGCTCGGCGTCGTCACCCAGGACCTCTACAGCCGCGCCGTCGCCGAGACCGGCATCGCCTCCGACGGCGCCGGGCGGGCCGCCGCGCGGCTCGAGGGCTGGCTGATGCGGCAGGCCGACGGCGTCGCCGTGGTGCACGAGCAGTTCGGCGACGGTCTCGCCGCCCTGGGCGTGGAGCGCGACCGCGTGACCGTCATCCGCAACTGGTCCCACGTCCCGCCGGCCACGGGCGACCGCGCCGCCACACGCCGCGCGCTCGGCTGGCGCGACGACGAGGTCGTCGTGCTGCACGCCGGCAACATGGGCCTCAAGCAGGGGCTGGAGAACGTGGTCGACACCGCGCGGCGGGCCGGCGAGCAGGGCGCGCCGGTCCGCTTCGTGCTCATGGGCGACGGCAACCAGCGCGCGGCGCTCGAGGTGCTCGGCGCCGGGGTCGCGCCGCTGCAGTTCCTCGACCCCTTGCCCGGCGACCGGTTCCCCGACGCCCTCGCCGCGGCCGACGTGCTGCTGGTCAACGAAGCCACGACGGTCGCGGAGATGTCGGTGCCCAGCAAGCTGACCTCGTACTTCACCGCCGGCCGCCCCGTCGTCGCCGCCTCCTGGGAGCGCAGCGCCGCGGCGGCCGAGGTCCGTCGATCGGGGGGCGGCGTGCGCGTCGATCCGGGCCGGCCCCAGGATCTGCTCGACGCCGTGCGCGACATCGCCGCCGATCCTGCGCGCGCCCGGGCGCTGGCCACCGCCGGCCGCGCCTACGCGCAGGAGCACCTCGGTGCCGCCGCGGCCCGTCGCGACTACCAGCGTTGGGTGGAGGGTCTCGCCGCCGCCCGCACCCCCTCCCCGGAGGTACACCGTGACCGACGCATCGCCTGACCCGCTGGACGGCTGGGAGCTCGGCCGGCCACTGCCGCGCGACGCCCGCGTGTTCGTCGCGGGCTCGTCCGGGCTCGTCGGCTCGGCGGTGGTCCGGCACCTGCGGGCCGCCGGGTTCACGGACGTCGTCGGGGTGCGCTCGGCGCAGGTCGACCTGCGCGACGCCGAGGCCACGGCCCGCTTCCTCGACGACACCGCGCCCGCGATCGTCGTCGACGCCGCCGCGCGGGTCGGCGGGATCGCGGCCAACGCCGCCGAGCCCGTCGAGTTCCTCCACGACAACCTGCGCATCCAGGCCAACCTGCTCGACGCCGCGCACCGCGTCGGGGTGCCGCGCCTGCTGCTGCTGGGCTCCTCGTGCATCTACCCGAAGTTCGCCGAGCAGCCGATCCGCGAGGACTCCCTGCTCACCGGGGCGCTCGAGCCCACCAACGACGCCTACGCGATCGCGAAGATCGCCGGGATCATGGGCGTGCAGTCCTACCGCCGCGAGTACGGGCGGGCGTGGATCTCGGCGATGCCCACCAACCTCTACGGGCCGGGCGACAACTTCGACCTCGAGAAGTCCCACGTCCTGCCGGCGCTGATGCGCAAGTTCCACGAGGCGACGGTCTCGGGCGCGCCGACGGTGACGGTGTGGGGCACCGGGACGCCGCGCCGCGAGTTCCTGCACGTCGACGATCTCGCCTCGGCGTGCCTGCACCTGCTCGAGACCTACGACGACCCCGCGCCGATCAACGTCGGCGTCGGCGAGGACGTCCCGATCGCCGACCTCGCCGCGCTCGTCGCCCACACGGTCGGTTTCCGCGGCGAGATCGTCTACGACACCTCCCGCCCGGACGGCACACCCCGCAAGCTGCTCGACGTCTCGCGCCTGCAGGCGCTGGGCTGGAAGCCGACGATCGGGCTGGCCGAAGGGCTGGCGTCGACCTACCAGTGGTTCCTCGAGCAGCTTCGGGAGACGCAGCATCAAGGGGAGCACGCCGATAGGGGAGCTCGACCCGGAGAGGGGACGCGATGACCAAGCGTGCGTTGATCACCGGGATCACCGGGCAGGACGGGTCGTACCTGACCGAGTTGTTGCTCGGGAAGGGTTACGAGGTGCACGGGATCATCCGGCGTTCCTCGACGTTCAACACCGCCCGGATCGATCACCTGTACCAGGATCCGCACGAGAAAGATCAGCGGCTGGTGCTGCACTACGGCGACCTGACCGACAGCTCGCGGTTGGTGACGTTGATCGAGAAGGTGCGCCCGGACGAGGTCTATCACCTGGCGGCGCAGTCGCACGTGCGCGTGAGCTTCGACGAGCCGGAGTACACCGGCAACACCACCGGCGTCGGGACGGCTCGCCTGTTGGAGGCGATCCGGATGGTCGGGGTCGACACCCGCTACTACCAGGCGTCGTCGTCGGAGATGTTCGGGGCGACCCCGCCCCCGCAGGACGAGGACACCCCGTTCTACCCCCGCAGTCCCTATGGGGCGGCGAAGGTCTACGGGTACTGGATGGCGCGGAACTACCGGGAGGCGCACGGGCTGTTCGCGGTCAACGGGATCCTGTTCAACCACGAGTCCCCGCGGCGCGGCGAGACGTTCGTGACCCGCAAGATCGCCCGCGCCGCCGCCCGGATCAAGGCCGGCCTCGAGGAGCACGTGTTCCTGGGGAACCTGGACGCGGTGCGGGACTGGGGCTACGCCCCGGAGTACGTCGAGGGCATGTGGCGGATGCTGCAGGCCGACCAGCCGGCCGACTACGTGCTGGCCACCGGGACCGCCACCACGGTCCGCGAGTTCACGCAGTGGTGCTTCGAGCGCGTGGGCCTGGACTGGGAGAAGCATGTCCGGTTCGACGAGACCTACCTGCGCCCCACCGAGGTCGACGCCCTGATCGGGGACGCCTCCAAGGCCCACCGCGAGCTCGGGTGGAAAGCCCAGACCATGCCCGAACACCTCGCCCACCTCATGGTCGACGCCGACCTGGCCGCGCTGACGTCGTGACCGCGCTGCTCGCCCTCGGGTCCCGCCTCGCGCGGGTGCCGCTCGCGGTGAGCCTCGCGCTGCTCGTCGTGCTGCGGCTCGCCGCCGGGCTCGTGCTCGACCCGGGCGACGTGGACCTCTACGAGTTCGGCGTCATCGCCCGGAACTGGGTGAACGGCGACGGCTACAGCTACTTCTCGCTGACCCCGACCGGCGTGGTCGAGGGGTACGTGCCCGGCGCGACCTACGTCCCCGGAGCGTTCATGCCCCCGGCCTACGTGGTGGTCGTGGCGGGCGCGACCCTGCTCGCGCGGGCGCTGGCGCTGGGGCCCGAGGGCGTCGTGTGGATCGTGCGGGTGGTCAACACGCTGCTGGCCGCCGTGGGCCTGCTCGGCCTCGCCGTGCTGGTCCGGACCCTCGCGGGGCCGGCGGCCGCGCGGGTCGCGTGCCTCGTGCTCGCGGTGCTCCCGACGTTCGTCTACCTCGCCACCCAGGTCTCGGCGGCGAACCTCTACCTCCCGCTCGAGACGTGGCTGCTCGCCGGCCTGGCGGTCCTCGCCGGCGGGGCGACGTGGCGGCGCCTGCTCGCCGTCGCCGCCGGGCTGGGCCTGCTGTGCCTGCTGCGCTCCGAGGCCGTGGTGCTCATCCCGCTGGTGGCGGTGTGGGCCGCCGTGTTCGCCCGCCCGCTGGTCGCCGACCGCCGCTCGCGCCTGGCCGTGGCGGCCGCCGTCGTCGTCGTGGCCGCGGTCCTGCCGGCGGCCTGGGCGGTGCGGAACTCCGCGGTCCTCGGCGAGCCGGTGGTCACCACCGCGACGACGGGCGGCTACAACCTCTGGATCGGCAACCACCCGGGCGCCTCGGGCTCCCAGAAGGACGCCGCCCCGCCGCCGGACATCGAGGCCCGCCTCGCCGCGCTCCCCGTGACGCGCGCCTACGAGGCCGACCGCGACGCCGTCTTCCGCGAGGCGGCGCTCGACCACATCGCGGGCGACCCCGTCGGCACGGTGCTGTTCGACGCCCGCAAGCTCCTCGCCCAGGTCACGGTCGACCTCTCCGACCCGCGCAGTACCAACCCCGTCTACCTCGGCAGCTACCTGGTGGTCGCCGTGCTCGGGGTGTGGGGCTGGGTGCGGTGGTGGCGACGGTCGGCCGACCCGGAGGCGCGGGCCCGCGTGTGGTTGGTCGCGGGCTACGTCGTCACCAGCCTCGCCGTCCCGGCCGTCTTCTTCGCGCTGGCCCGCTACCGGCTGCCGCTCGAGCTCATCCTCGTCGTCGGCGCGGCGCTGCTGCTCACGAGCCGGCGACCGGAGGCGACCATCGCACCCCGGCCCGTCGAGAGCGCGGCCCCGTGACCCCCGGGCTGACGCGACGCGCCCTCCTCGCCGGCGCCGGGGGCCTCGCCACCGCCGGCGCCCTGCTCGCCGTCGGCGCCACCGCGGCCTGCGGCGAGGCCGCGCCGCGCCGCGGCCCCGTCACCCCGCCGCCGCTGCCCGGCGGTGCGCCGCTCGCGCAGGGCCCGGTGGTGGACGTCCGCGACCACGGCGCGCGCGGCGACGGCGTCGCCGACGACACGGCCGCCCTGCGGGACGGCCTCAACGACGCGAACGGCCGGCAGGGCACGCTCTACCTGCCCGCCGGGACCTACCGCTACCGGCTCGGGGAGCCGTTCGCGCCCGCCGCCGGCGTCACCGTCGCGGGCGACCCCGGACGCTCGACGGTCCGGCTGGAGGGCCCCGCCCCGGGCGAGTTCGGCGTGTTCTGCGCGCCCGTCGCGCCCGGGGTCACCCTCGACGGGCTCGTGCTCGAACGCGGCGGCGACGTCCCCTGCGTGTTCGTCCGGCTCGCCGCCACCGAGCGGCTCACGCTGTCCCGGATGGCGTTCGTCGGCCACACCGACCGGTGGCCCGACCAGTTCTGCCACGGCGTGCAGCTGGGCACCGTGGACGGGGCGACCGCGCGGGCGTTCCGCTGGACCGACTCCGTCGTCACCTCGATGACCTACGGGCTGTTCCAGACCAACGACTCCACCGGACGCACCGAGGACGTCGCGGTGGCGCGCTGCCGGTTCGTGGGCAACGCCGAGACCGACCTCGAGTTCAACAGCCCGAACGGCGCGACGACGACCGTGCTGGTGGAGGGCTGCGAGTTCCGCGACCCCCAGGCCCGCGGCTTCGCCGTCGGCGTCGCCACCAACCGCGACGTCACGATCCGTGGCAACACCGTCACGGGCTACGCGCTCGAGGCCGTGCACGTCGAGGACTACAGCGACGGCGTGGTGATCACCGGCAACCGCATCGCGTCCGCGGGCCTGGAGCAGAACTCGCACGTCCAGCTCATCGGCGGCGCGCGGCACATCCGGATCGAGGGCAACACGTTCCTGGCCGGGTCGAACACCAGCGAGATCGTCGTGGTGAACGCCCTGGCCGGCGGCACCGCGCCGACCCCGGGCGGGCGCCCGACGGGACCGCCCGCCGACGTCGTGGTCGTCGACAACGACTTCGAGCTCTCCGCGACCGTCCGCGCCGCCTCGTTCGAGGGCGTCACCGGCGGCGCCTTCCGCGGCAACCGCCTGCGCGGCCCGGTCGACGACCCCGACGCCGTGGTCGGCACCGAGGGCAGCACCGACATCGACGTCCGCGGCAACACCGCCAACGGTCGGCCGTTCTAGGAGGGTCATGCGCATCGCCAGCGTGCTGCTCACGCCCCAGGTCGGGGGCGCGGAGACGCTGGAGGCCGCGCTGGTCGCGCGCTGGCGCGCCGCGGGCCACGACGTCACCACGCTCTACCTCGACCCGCCCGGGGAGCCGACCGGGCAGGTGCCGCGGGTCCGGCGGCTGCGCCGCGCGCTCGACGACCTCGCGCCGGACGTCGTGCACGCCCACACCGCGCTGCCCGCGCTGTACGCCCGCCTCGCCGCGCGCGGCACCCGCCCGGTGGTCACCGTGCTGCACAGCGCGGGCGAGAACTTCGCCATCCGCTCGCTGCGCCTCGGCGAGCGGGCGGTACAGCGCTGGACCGACCACCTCGTGGCCATCAACCCCGGCCAGGTCGAGGAGTACCGGCGCCTGTTCGGCCCGCGCACCCCGGTGACGCTCGTGCCCAACGGCGTGCGGGAGGACCTGGTCCCCCGCACCGTCCCGGCCGAGAAGGTCCGCGTCGCCGCGGCGCTCAACCGCCTCGTGCCCCAGAAGCGCGTCGACGTGCTGCTCGCCGGATGGACGCGGGCCGCGCTGCCCGACGCGGAGCTGCGCGTGGCCGGGGAGGCACCGGACGACGCCACCTGGAGCGAGGTCGCCCGGTGGGCCGGAGACGCGCCGACCGCGACGCTGGTCGGCGCCGTCACCGACGTCGCCGGGTTCCTCGCCGGGGCGGACGTGCTGGTGCACGCCGCGGACTTCGAGGGCCACCCGCTGGCCCCGCTGGAGGCGGCGGTGGCGGGCCTCCCGGTGGTGGTCAGCGACCGCGTCGCGGCCACCGTGCCGGAGCTGGCGGTGACGGCCTTCCGCGCGGGCGACGCCGACGACCTCGCCGCGGTGCTGCGCGCGGTCGCCGCCGACTACCCCCGCCTCGCCCGCCACGCCGTCGAGGCGGCCCCCGCGCTGGCGCGACGCCTCTCGCTCGCGACCTGCGCGGACGGTCACCTCGCGGTGCTGTCCGACGCCCTCCACCGACACCGCGCGTCCCGTGAGGCTGCTGATCCCCGATGATCTCCGTGCCCGAGCCGCCGACCAGGGATGGCATGACATCGCGCACCGGCCCCCGCGTCCCCGCCGGCCTCCCGGCCGGCATCGTGCTGCTCGCCGTCCCGTTCCTGCGGCCCAACCTGCTCGGCGAGCAGCTGGCCGTCGTCGGCGCCGGCCTCGTCGGAGTCGCCGCCCTGCTCGCGCTCGTGCGCCGCGGCGACCCCGCGGTGCAGGCCGACCTCGTGCCCACCCGGCGGGCCTGGACGCTCGTCACCTTCCTCGGGCTCGCCTACGTCTGGTTGCTGCTGCGCGCCGCCGGCGAGGGGTCGGGCCCGAACCTGCAGTCGGTGCTCCAGGACGTCGTGCTCACCGTCGGGTCGGTCGCCGGCGTCGCGACGGTGTGCCGCGAGCGGCGCAGCGCCCGGTGGGTGGCGACGGGGTTCGTCGTGATCATCGGGGTGATGTGCGCGTCGTGGATCGTCACCGCGCTGCTGTGGGGCGTCCTCGGCGTCGGCGGGGGGCAGATCGGCCAGGTCCCGGTCGGCGGCAGCGCCCAGCCGCTGTACCTCCCGTTCACCGTCACCTACTCCGAGCAGACCGTGTTCGGCGTCGCCTTCCCGCGGTTCACCGGTCTCGGGCGCGAGTCCGGCTGGATGGCGATGTACTGCGCCGTCGCCTACTTCGTGGCCCGCCAGGTGGGGCTGCGCCGCGCCGGGTTCGGGCTGGTCCTGCTCCTCGGGCTCATCGGGTGCATCTCGACGTCGGGGTTCGGCGTGTTCGTCGTCGTGTGGGCCTACGACCAGTTCATCCGCCCCCGCGCCGCCGGCATCGGCCTGAAGGGCTACCTCCGCCAGCTCTTCGGCGTCGTCGCCCTCGGCCTCGCGGCCTGGGTGGCCGTCACCGCCCCCGTGCTCGGGCTGGCGGCCAAACGGACCCAGAACGTCATGTCGCTCGACGAGCGCAACCGCGCCACCGAGGCCGGGTGGAACGCGCTGTTCACCGACCCGTGGGGCGGGGCGACGTCGGTCTCGCAGGGCGGGGTCAACCTCATCTCCGACATCGGGGTCAACGGGCTGCCGTTCGTCGTGCTCGTCCTCGCGGCGCTGCTCGTCCCCGTCGCGCTCGGCGGCGGGCGCGGCCGCAGCACCGCGGTCACCCTCGTCGTCCTGCTCACGCTCCTGCTGGCCCAGCCCGCGGGCGCCTCGGCGTGGGCGTTCGCGGTGTGCGTCGTCGCGTTCACCCTGGACGACGCCGCCCCGGACGACGAGTCCCCGGCTCCGGAGCCGACCGCCCGGGTGGTGACCGCATGACCATCCGCGACCACGTCGCGCTCCTGCGCGCCGCCGTGTGGACGGTGCTGGCCGGCGTCGGGCTGGGCGTCGTCATCGCCGTCGCCGTCACCGCGCTGGTGCCGCCGGTCTACGACTCCACCGCGACCTTCTACGTCTCCGCGAACCGCGGGGCCGAGGCCACCGGCACCTACGACGGGGCCCGGCTCGCCGAGGAGAAGGTCGCGTCCTACACGCAGCTGCTCACCGGGCCGGTCGTCGCCGCCGAGGCCTCCCGCGAGCTCGGCGGGACCCCGACGCCCGAGCAGATCCAGGACGTGGTGACGGCCGAGCCCACCAAGGAGACGGTCGTCGTCTCGATGCGGGTGACCGCGGGGTCGGCCGACGGCGCGGTGCGGCTGGCGAACGCCGTCGCGGGCTCGTTCATCCGCCTCGTCACCACCCTCGACACGCCGCCGGGGGCCGCGGGACCGGCGGTGACCACCGAGATGGTCCTGCCGCCGACGGTCCCCGACGGCCCGGTCAGCCCGAAGCTCAAGCTCAACCTGCCCATCGGCGTGCTGCTCGGCGCCCTGCTCGGGTACGGCGTCGCGGTCCTGCGCCGCGCCCGCGACACCTCGGTCGCGACGACCGCCGAGCTGGAGGACCTGGTCGACGGGCCGGTGCTCGGCGTCGTGCCGGCCGACCCGACGACGGCCACGCGCCCGGTGGTCCTGCCGTGGCAGGGCGCCGCCGGGCCGCGCGTGGAGGCCTACCGGCAGCTGCGCGGCGCGCTGGAGGTCGCTGCGGACGAGGCGGGCGGCGGGGGCCGCCGGCTGCTCGTGCTGACCGGCACCGGCCCGGCCGCCGGGACGACGACGCTCGCGCTGAACCTGGCGGTCGCGCTCGCGGCGGCGGGGCGACGGGTGCTCTACGTCGACGCCGACCTGCGGCGCGCGGGCGGCTCCGAGCTGCTCCTCACCAGCCTCGACCGCGACCCGGGGCCCGGGCTGGCGGGCGTCGTGCGCGGCGACGTGGACGCCGACGACGCGATCCGGCCGTGGCCGGCGGCGGGGATCGACGTCCTCGTCGGGGGGCACCTGCCGGAGCGGCCGAGCGAGCTGCTCGCCTCCCGGCTGACCGGGCCCGTGCTCGCCGGGCTGCGCGAGCGCTACGACCACGTCCTCGTCGACGCCCCGCCGATGCCCGCCGCGGTCGACGCCGCCGGCCTGGCCGCCCACGCCGACGGGGTGGTGCTCCTCGCGCGGGCCGGCGTGGCCACGCGACCCGACCTCGAGGCGGTGCGCGGCATCCTGCGCGCGGGCGCGATCCCGCTGGTCGGGGCGGTGCTCACCCGGGCCGCCGTCCCGGCGCGGCGGGAGCCGGCCGCGGTCTGACCGTCAGGCCGCCCGGCTCGCGACGGCCCGGCCGCGGACCCGCCGGGCGGCGATCGCCAGGTGCACCAGGATCACGACCTGGCTGAGCACGAAGCCCGCGGCGGCCCAGACGGCGCCGCCGAGGATCGCGAGCACCCAGGTCGACACCAGCCCGAGGCCGAGCCCGATGGTGATCGCCACCGCCGTGGTGCGCTGGTGGCCGCGGTTCTGCAGCATGATCGCCAGCGGCTGGTTGAGCGTCGAGAACACCGAACCGACGGCGAGCACGGCGAGCACCGGGCCGGACGTCGCGTACTGCTCGCCGAGCACCAGCGGCAGCAGCGGCGGTCCCAGCACCGCGGCCAGCAGCGGGACGGCCGCGAGCAGCAGCGCGAGCCCGACGACGCGGCGCTCCTCGCCGCGCAGCGCCGGCTCGTCGTCGCGGGCACGGGCGAGCCACGGGGCCCCGACGAGGCCCAGGGCCGTCGCGAAGAAGCCGAGCGGGCCGAGCAGCCGTCCGGCCGCGGCGTAGAGGCCGGCCCCGACCGGGCCGGCGCCCAGCGCCACCAGCGGTGTGTCGAGCTGCTGGGCCGAGGCGGCGAGCGACGCGAGGCCGTAGGAGAACGCCTCGCGGTAGAGGCCCCAGACCTCGCGCTGGCCCGGCGTGGGGACCCGCGCCGACCCCAGGAAGTACCGGCCCAGCGCCGCCTCCAGCGCGAACGCCAGCACCAGCGCGATCGGCAGGGCGATCACCGGCGCCCCGGCGAGGACCAGCACCAGGACGGTGACCAGGCCGAGCGCCCGGCCCGTGACCTGCGCCGTCGCCGCCACGGTGAACCGCTCCTGCGCGCGCAGCAGGCCGTTGCGGCTCTGCGCCTCCCACATCGCGAGGCCGAGGAAACCGAGCACGACCCCGGACGCCGGGGTGGGCGCGATGACGACGCACGCGGCCGTGGTGGGCAGGACGAGCACCCACGACAGCCGTCGCTTGGCCCGCACGACCCCGCGGGCCCGGTCGAGGTCGACGGCCCCCGCGGCGACCTCGCGGGTCAGCAGCGCGATGAGGCCGGCGTCGAAGACGGTGGCGGCGATGGTGCCGATCGCGACGCAGGTGGCGATGAGGCCGAGCGTCGCCGGCGTGATCGCCCGGGCGCCGACGACGTACATCAGCCCGATGATCACCTGGCCGGCGGCGAGTGCCCCCGCCACGCCGGCCAGGCGGCCGATCAGCAACCCGATCGCGCGGCGGGCGCGTCCCGGGGCGTGCGTGGTCGGCTCGGTACCGGACTCGGTGCCGGACTCCATCTGCTCCCGCCGCTAGTTCTCGCGCCCGGTGGTGGGGCTCGCCGTCCCCTGGTGGGTGCCGTCGCCGCTGCCGTTCCCGTTCTTGCCGTTCGTGCCGTTGGCGCTCGTGGTGCCGCGCGACCGGACCCGCGCCGTCGGCGGCTCGGCGGGGGCCGCCGTCTCGTCGGCGCCGGCGGACGCCCCCGACCGGCTGCCGGTCGTGCGCCGCGGCGTCGTGGGGGCCGGGGAGTCCCCGTCGGCGGGCGCGCTCGGGCGGGAGGTCTTCCGCGTGGTGGTCTTCCGGGTCTTCGGCGGCGGGGTGTCCCCGGTGGCGGCGTCGGTGGCGGCGTCGGGCTCGGACGCCGCCGGCGGCGGGGTCCGGGTCCGCGTGGTCGCCATGCGCGGTGCCGTCGGGCCCGGCCCGTCCGCCGGGGCCGGCGGCTCCGGCGGCTCGGCCGCGCGCGCCGAGGGGCCGGGTGGCAGGGCGAGCACGGGCCGGGCCGTGGCCGCAGCCTCGCGGACGCCGACCGCCCAGGTGATCACCGCGCCGAGGACGGCGGCACCGCCCAGGGCGAGCGCGGAGGCGGCGACGTCGACGTCGGTGGTGCGCGTGTGCCCGCGACGGCAGACCAGCACCACGCCGTCGGTGTGGCGGGCGACGTCGGCGGCGTCGGCGGCGTCGGTCACCGGCGGGGTGTCGACGAGGACGTGGTCGTAGCGCTCGCGCAGGGTGGCGAGCAGCGGGCCGATGCGGGCCCCGACCAGCGGTTCGCCGACCTCGCCGGTGCCCGACCCGGCCTCCCCGGCGATGATCACGTCGATCCGTCCGCGGGCGAAGCGCTGCACGGCCTCCTCGAGGGCCCGGCCCCGCTCGAGGACGTCCCGCAGCCCGATCGCGCCCTTCAGCCCGAGCACCTGGGCGAGGCGCGGCCGGCGCAGGTCGGCCTCGACGAGGACCACGGAGTCGCCCGTGGCGGCCAGGGCGATGGCGAGGTCGACGGCGGTGGTCGACGTGCCCTGGCCCGGGCCCGCGCCGGTCAGCACCACCGCGCGCCGGCCGCCGGAGCTGGAGAGCAGCGCGGTCCGGATGCGGCGGTAGGCCTCGGCGCGGGAGCGCAGCAGGCGGGCCTGGCGGCCGTCGGCACCCAGCGGCGGCTCGGCGAGCAGCGCCGGGTGCTCCGGTGGCCGCCGCAGCGCCGGCACCGCCCCGAGCAGGGGTGCGCCGAGGCGCTGGGCGAGCGCCTCGGGCGTGTCGACCGTGTCGCGCAGCGCCCGGCGGACCAGGGCCGCGCCGAACCCGAGCACGAGGCCGAGCACGAGGGCGGCGCCGAAGATGATCGTCGTGGGCGGCCCGCTGGGCTCGGTCGGGTTCGTCGGCGGGAGGATCACCTCGGCCGTCGCGATGGGCTGGTTGACCACCCCGTTCGTCGACTCGATGGATCCGACGAGCCGGGTGAACGCCGTCGACACCGCGCCCGCCACGAGCCGGGCCTGGTCCGGGGAGCGCTCGGTGACGTCGAGCGTCAGGACGACGGTCTCCTCGACGTAGCTGGCGCTCACCGCCCCCTGGATCTCCTCGGCGGTCGGCGAGCCGCCCAGCAGCAGCGACGCGTCGCGGGCCACGCGCGGGCCCTTGAGGACCTCGCTGTAGGACTTCACGCGCTCGGTCGCCAGCTGCTGCCCGGAGTACGCGTCGGTCGGCGACGGCTCGGCCTGCGACGACGACACGTAGAACACCGCCGACGACGTGTACGTCCGCGGCAGGAACAGGTCGAGCAGCAGGGCACCGAGCAGGCAGACCAGGAGGATCCCGGCGACGATCCAGCGGTCCTCCCGGAGGACCGTCCAGTACTGGCGCGGGCTCACGGCTGCGGTCCTCCGGGGCTGGGGGTCGGTCTGTGCAGTGCGGTCGACACAGAGACGGATCCGGGCGACGGCGATGACGCCGGACGGAGCAGTGCGGTACTCAACGCGGGCCAGATCATTCCTGGTCTCCGGGGCCCCCGACCAGCCCGGACACGAAATCGGCCACGCCCAGCGACGCCGCTGACGAGCACGCCGCAGCAACGTAGCGGGTCCGTTCGGCGACCAGGCGATCGAGGGCGGCGGCGACGGCCCCGGGGTCGTCGACACGGGCGGGGACGCCGCCGCCGGTGGCCGCCAGGACGGTCGCGACCCACCCCCGGTCCGGCCCCAGCACGGGCACGCCCCGCGCGGCGGCCTCGGCGACGATGCCGCTGGGCGCGTCGTTGTCGTGCAGCACGGCGACCGCGTCCACCGACCGCAACGCGGCATCGAACTCCGCGTCGTCGAGCAGCCGGTCGTCGACGTCGAGGCGGCCCTGCGCGCGCAGCCGGGCGGCGTCCGGGTCGGTCGCGAGGAACGCCCGCACCTCCGGTTCGCAGCGCCCGGCCAGCACCACGTCGACGTCCGGTCGGCGCGCGGCCGCCGCCACCAGCACGGGCACGTTCTTGCGGGCGCCGATCACGCCGAGGACGCCGACGCGGGCGCGCGGGCCGGCCGCCCGGCCCGTCGGCGCGGGGTCGGGGGCCGTCACGGGGTCGCGGACGGGGCGGACCCCCGGGAAGCCGCGGCGGCGGGTGACCACGCCGAACGCGTCGGTGAGGAAGA
The DNA here is from genome assembly GCF_039542135.1 of Actinomycetospora chlora. Lineage (NCBI taxonomy): Bacteria > Bacillati > Actinomycetota > Actinomycetes > Pseudonocardiales > Pseudonocardiaceae > Actinomycetospora > Actinomycetospora chlora. Next base: position 160,138 of record NZ_BAABHO010000001.1, on the reverse strand, counting down.
GGACGCGCACGCCCGGCAGCGCGCGCAGGACGGCGACCAGGGCGGGCTTGAGCGCCATCCCGAGCGTCGCGGCCTCGGGGCCGCCGGGCAGCGCCGTGCGCATGAGCAGCAGCGTGACCCGCGGGCGGCGGGGCCGGGCCCACCGCAGCGCGCCGCGCAGCAGGGCGCGCAGCACGGGCAGGACGGCCTTGTCGGCCTCGGGCACGACGAGGTGGCCCGCGCCGCGGGCGGTGGCGACGGCGAGGGCGTCGGGCAGGGCGGTGGCGCGGTCGTCGGCGGCGAGCACGACCACGTCGGCCTCGAGGTGCCCGAGGTGCTGCTCGAACTCGGGCGAACCGGCCACCGAGGGCGAGACGAGCAGTAACCGTTCTGGGGGAGCGAAGTGCTCGGCGAGCAGGCGCACGTAGTTCAGACGGTGACCGAGAGACTCCAGTTCGACGATCGCTGTCGCCCGGGAGTGATACACGCTGCTCCATCCTGTCGAGCGGCCTCGTCCGTCGCTACGTTACGCAGGCAAGCGGGAGGACGAGGCGAGGTGTCGATGGAGATCGCGTGGCTGACCGACGCGCAGGCTCCCTACCGTGAACCGCTCTTCTGCGAGCTGGCGCGGCGCAGCGAGCTCACGGTCCGCTTCCTCTTCGCCGAGGAGCCCGAGCGGCACTTCCGCTACCGGCCCCACCCCGGCTACGCGTCGACCCTGGTGCCGTGCTGGCAGCTGCCTCGCCGCGGGCCGCTCGCCGCGCTGGACTCCTACCAGGCGATCCTGCGCCCCGGGGCCACGCGCCGGGTGCTCGACGCCGACGTCGTCGTCATCCCCACGTGGGCCCAGCTCGCGAGCGCGTGGTCGATGGTGCGCGCGGTGCGCCGCGGCGTGCCCTACGTCATCTTCTCCGAGAGCACGCTGACGAGCCGCCGCTTCGCCTCCGGCCCGGTCGACTGGGCCCGCCGCTGGCTGTTCACCCACGCCGGCGCCGTCGTCGTCCCGGGACCCGCGGCGCGGGACGCGGCCATCACCTCGGGCGTCGCCCCCGAGCGGATCGTCGAGTCGGTCAACAGCGTCGACCTCGACCTCTTCGGCGGGCGCACCCGCGAGCTGCGCGAGCACGCCCTCGGCGACGGCACCGGGCCGGACGCCCCCGGCCACCGCTACGTCTACGTCGGCCAGCTGATCCCGCGCAAGAACGTCGGCGCGCTGGTCGAGGCGTTCGCGCGGCTCGACGGCGCCCCCGAGCTCGACGTGGTCGGCGACGGCGTCGAGCTCGAGACCCTGCGCCGGCAGGCCCGCGACCTCGGCGTCGCCGACCGTGTCCGGTTCCGCGGGTTCCTCGACGAGGACGCCGTCGTCGAGGTGCTCGCCACCACCCAGACGCTCGTCCTGCCCTCACTGGAGGAGGTCTACGGCTTCACCCCGCTCGAGGCGCGGGTGGCCGGGCTCCAGGTGGTGGTCTCCGACCGCGCCGGGATCGCCGAGAACCTCCGCGACGTCGAGGGCGCGTTCATCGTGCCGCCGGACGTCGACGGCCTGACCCGCGGGCTCGAGGAGTCCCGGCGCGCCTGGACCGGCTGGGCGGCCGACGTCCCGACCGACGCGGCCTCCCCCGAGCGCTCCGCCGACGACGTCCTCACCGCCGCCAAGATCGCGTGGGGAGGCGCTGCGCGCAGGTGAGTGATCCGGGTCGTGGTGACGACCCGAACCACTCACCTGGCGCAGCCCCCACCGGCTAACGCGGCGGTCGCGACGGGCGACAGTGCGCGTAGGAGTGCTCGGACGTTCGGGACGTGCGGAGGTTGCCTGCGATGACCCTTCTCATGACGGCGGTGGCGGGAGCGACGGCGGGCGCGGCGGCGTGGCTGGCCGCGCCCTTCGTGAGCATGAAGACGCACGGGACCGTCGACGAGCGCCACTGGGGCGCCCGCGCCTGACCCCGCGTCACCTGATCGAGGGAATGCGCGACCTCTCGCGGTGATCCAGCTAACGCTCCGTCGTCGAGGGGCGAGAACCGATCATCAGCCGGCACGGAGGCCGGAGGCGCTGAACCGGGGGGTTCCTGATGGCCAAGCACGCAGTCCCGCCGGGTCCGACCGACGGGCCCGGGGCGACGCCGGCCGGCGGCGGGCTCATCCGCCCGGTCGCGCTCACCGCCGAGGCCTACCTCGGCCGTCTGCGCGCCGCCGCGACCACGGCCATCGCGACCACCACCGCCGGGCGCCACGCCCGCGCGTGAGGCTCACGCCGGCAGGATCGTCCCCGCGTGCAGGGGGCCCTCGTCGTTGACGGCGAGGAGCACCGGGACGGCGCCGCTGGTGTCGACCCGGCAGACCGCGGCGTCGACGAGGAACATCCGCCACGCGATCTCGATGCCCACGCCGAGCGCCCAGCTGATCGCCGCCTTGATCGGCGAGACGTGGCTGACGACCACCACCTCGCCGTGGGCGGCCTCCTCGGCCAGCTCCGCGCAGGCCCCCGCGACGCGGTCGCGCACCGCGGCGAGGGACTCCCCGCCGGCGGGCACGTGCTCCGGGTCGGCCTGCCAGGCCCGCCAGGCGTCGCCGTCGAGCGCCGTCATCGGCTGGCCGTCGAGCGCGCCGTAGTCCATCTCGGTCCACCGCGGGTCGATCTCCACCGGGTCGTCCGCGGTGAACGCCGCCGCCGTCTGCCGGGCGCGGACGAGCGGGCTGGTGATGAGCCGGGTGGGGCGCGGGAGACCGGCGGCGAGGGCCGCGGCCTGGCGGCGGCCGACCTCGGTGAGCGGCGCGTCGGACCGCCCGCACATCACCCCGCGGGCGTTGGCCTCACTCTGACCGTGGCGGACGAGGGTGAGCACGTACGCCACGGTAACGGCGGGAGACCAGGCATCCGGCGCGCATTCGGGCGACCGAGCGCGTCCACCAGCAGGACGACCGCCCCGGGCAGGCAGGAGATCAGCGCGAGGACGCCGTAGACGACGCTGGTCGCGAGCCCCTGACCGGGGTCGAGCCCGACGGCGGCGAACGCGACGGCCGCCGCGGCCTCCCGCGGGCCCCAGCCGCCGACGGTCAGCGGGATCGACATCGCCAGCAGCGACACCGTCACCAGCGGCAGCAGCCGGCCCAGGGGCGCGTCCACCCCGGCGACCCGGGCGGCGAGCACGAAGAGCGCCAGCAGCCCGCCGAGCGCGATCAGGGAGAACAGCAGGACGGCGGGGGCGGTGCGCAGCCGGCCGAGGCCCTCGCGGACGTCGCCGAGCGCGGCGAGCACGGCCTCCCGCACGCGGGCCGCCCGGCGGGCGGTGACCAGCCATGCGGCGGCGGCGAGCAGCAGCAGCGCCACCCCGCCCGCGACCCAGGCCAGGCCCGGGCCGACCAGCGAGTGCAGCAGCGCGGGCTGCGCGAGCAGCACCGCGACGCCGACCCCGACCACGACGACCTGCCCGGCCACCCGCTCGATGACGACGGCGCGGGCGCCGCGGGGGTCGCCGGGGCGGTGGTGGCGCACCGCGCGGTGCACGTCGCCGAGCACCCCCGCGGGCAGCAGGGAGTTGAGCAGCGTGGCCCGGTAGGCGTCGGCCGTGGCGTCGCGCAGCGGGAGGCGCAGCCCGACGCCGTGCGCGACGACGCACCAGCGCGCGGCGCCGGCGATCGTCGTGACCGCGCCGAGGGCGAGGGCGGCGGCGACGGTCAGCGGCGTGATGCCGGCGAGGGCGTCGACCACCCCGCCCGCGCCGAGACGCGCGACGAGCAGCGCCGGCACACCGAGGCCGACGGCGAGACGGACCACGGAGCCGAGTGTGGGGCGTCGGCGGGGAGCGGGGGTGTCGTTCGGGAGATTCTCGGGGCTGGTGCGGGGAGCGGGGGCAGGAGCGGCGGTCGTGGGGAGCGACACGGGGGAGATCCAGACGGTGGGGAGCGTGTGGGGTCTCTCGGGGAGCCAGGGCAGGGCTACGGGAGGGCGAGCAGGTCGAGGTGGCCGACGGTGACCCGCAGCCGGCCCTCCTCGGCGGCCTCGATCCGGCGGGCCAGGTAGGCGTCGGCGTGCCGCGCGAGGTCGGGGTCCTGCGCGGCGGCCGCGGCCACCCAGCCCTGGAGCCAGGCGACCACGAGGTCGACGTCGTCGAGCCCGAGGTGCCACGGGCTCGCGCGCGAGTGCACGTGGGCGCCGTGGCGGGCGAAGGCCTCCTCGGCGGCGATGCCGCCGAGCGGGCCGAGCAGCCGGCGCCCGTCGACGACCCGCTGCTGGTGCGCGTCGAAGGCCGCGGCGACGGGGACGTCGCGGGCCTCGGCGGGCTCGAGGCGGACCTGACCCACCACGGACAGCGTCAGCAGCGCGGCACAGCCGGCCCCGACGCACGCCCGGGCGAGCGCGTCGACCTCCTCGGCGGTGAGCAGGTCGAGCAGGGCGGACGCGGTGACGAGGTCGACCCCGCGGAGGTCGTCCGCGGTGAGCGTCGTGACGTCGACCGTCTGCACCTCGCCGGTGACGCGCGACCCGTCGCGGGCCGTGGTGGGCAGCCGGTCGAGCGCCTCGGCCAGCAGCACGGGGTCGCGGTCGGCGAGCACCCAGTGCTGCGGGCCCGGCAGGCGCGGCGCGAGCCAGCGGGCCATGGAGCCCGTGCCCGCGCCGAGGTCGAGGATGCGGCCGGGCGCGGGGTGCCCGGCGCGCAGGTCCTCGACGAGGTCGACCGCCCGCGCGTCGGCGTCGGCGGCCTCGCGCAGGGCGAGCCAGTCGGTCGCGGCGGGGGCGCCCGGGCGGGCGTGCTCCGGTGACCGGGGCCGGGGGGCCTCGCTCAGCTGCGGGTCGGGGTGGCGGACAGGTCCGCCAGCACCTGCTGCACCCGCCGCGACGTCTGCGTCCACGAGGCAAGCCTGCATCGTGAAGATCCCGCTGAGTGCTGTAGCCCGGCGCGGTGTGCCGGTTCGGCGAACCAGCGGTGCAGCGCTGCGACGAGCGCGGGAACGTTCTCAGCGGGCGTTAAGACTCCGGCCGTCCCGACCGTCTCGGGCAGCCCCCCGACGTCGCTCGCCAGCACCGGGGTGCCCCGCGCGAGCGCCTCGCTCACCACCATGCCGTACGTCTCGACCCGCGAGGGGACGACGAGGAGGTCGGCGTGTCGCCGGATCCCCTCCAGGTCAACGCCCGTGCGGGGCCCGTGGATACGGATGCGGTCGGTCAGGTCGTGGGCCGCGATCGCGGCCCGCAGGTCGTCGACGAACGCGGGCGCGCGGCCGGTGGGGCCGACGAGGTCGCAGGTCCAGGGGTGCCCGCGCAGCTGGGCGAGCGCGGCGACGAGCAGGTCCTGGCCCTTGGTGGGGCTCACGGCGCCGAGGCAGAGCAACCGGTGGGCGCCGTCCGTGCCGACCGCGGGCGGGGCCGGGTCGACGCCGGGCACGGCGACGGTGACGCCGGTGAGCCCGTGGCGCTCGCGCAGCCGGCGCGCCGCCCACGGGCTGGTGGCGAGCACGGCGCCGGCGGCGTGGAGCACCGCGCGCTCGGCCTCCTCGAGGTCGGGCTGCTCCTGCCCGAGCGGCAGGTGCACCAGCACGGCCACCGGTCGGCGCCGCGCGTGCGGGACCACGACGTCCGGGACCCCGCACGCGACCAGCCCGTCGAGCAGCACCGGGCCGTCACCGGCGCCGAGGACGTCGCCCAGCGCGCGGCGGGCGGCCGCGTCCGGACGCGGCCAGGAGCCGGGGACCTGCGCGTCGTGGACGGTCCACCCGTCCGCGCGCAGGCCCGCGATCACCCGCGCGTCGTAGACGTCCCCGCCACTGACCAGCGCCGGGTCCGCGACGGGACGCACGAGGTGCGCTACGCGCTCGTGAGCACTTCCGCGTGCCATAGCACTCCATACTGCTCACATGCGCGAAGCGCACCTGCCGCCGCTCGCCGAGGAGGACCACGTCTGCCCGTCGTGCGACGTCTCCTTCCTCGCCCTCACGGTCGACGACGCGCGCGGCCTCGCCGCCGCCGTGCCGGCCCGCACCCGGGAGGCGGTGCTCGCGATCGACCGGTCGCGCTGGCACGGGCGCCCGGATCCGGACGTCTGGTCGGTCGCGGAGTACGTCTGCCACCTGCGCGACCTCGCCGTCGCGTTCACGATCCGGCTGCACCGCACCCGCACCGAGGACCGGCCGGCGCTCGAGCCGGTCTACAACGACCTGCGCGCGCGGCGCTTCCGCTACGACCACCACGACGTCGAGGCCGTGCTCGACGAGCTCGACCTCGTGACGCCCGGCCTGCTCGACGAGGCCGCGCGCTACACGGAATCCGACTGGGACCGCGTCGCGACCCGGCTCCCGCACGAGCAGCGCACGGGCCGGTGGCTGCTGCGCCAGGCCGCGCACGAGGGCGTCCACCACGTCCGCGACATCGCGGCGGTCGGCGCCGTCAGGGGCTGACGCGCCCCGGGTCGACCTCGAAGTGCACGCTCGACCAGCGGTCGTCCGGGCGGGCGTCGAAGACCTCGACGACCTCGTCGACGCTGCGCCAGAAGGCCAGCGCGCCGGGCACCGAGGCGTTGGTGTGCAGGCACACCGGGTCGTACCCCTCGGCCAGGGCGTGGCGGATCGCGGCGAGGGCCAGCGTGCGGCCGACGCCGCCGCGGCGGTGGCCGGGGTCGACCCAGACACGGCACACCTGCCCGGTGGTGCCGGCGGCGTAGCGCGCCGCGAGCCAGCCCGGCACGTGCTCGGGCGCCGGTCCCCCGGGCCGCACGGAGGCGGTCCCGGCCAGCACACCCTCGGCGTCGACGGCCACGAGCAGGACGTGGCCGGGCCGGTCGAGGTAGGTGCCTGCGAGGTCGTCGACGTCGGCGTGCAGCGCCGGGTCGTACCCGCCGAGCTCGCGCTCGAGCATCCCGCGCATGTGCCGCTCGACCGCCGGCAGCTGGTCGGGCCGGACGACGTCCACGGTGCACGAAGCAGCGGCAACGGCCATGCCCGGATCGTTGCACATTGCTGGCAGCAGCGACCATGATCAGTCGCCCGGACGAGGTAGCGTCGCCGACCGTGAGGCCGCGGCTGCTCGTGGCGGCGCGGGTCGTCCCGGCGCCGGGCGAGCCGGCGATCGCGCCGGGCGCCGTGCTCGTCGACGGACCGACGATCGCCGCGGTCGGGCCGCCCGACGCGCTCGCCGCGGCGCGGCCCGACGCCGAGCGCGTCGACCTGGCCGGCGCGACGCTCGTGCCCGGGCTGGTGAACGTCCACGTCCACCTGGCGTTCGAACCCGAGCGCGACCCGGTCACCCCGCCGCCCGAGCGCCCCACCCCCGACCTCGCGGCCGCCGTCGCCCGCAACGCGCTGCGCCTGCTCGACGAGGGCGTGACGACGGCCCGCGACCTGGGCGACCGCGACGGCGTCGTCGCCGCGTGGCGGGCGTCGGGCGCGCCGGGGCCGCGGGTCCTGACGTCCCGCACCCCGCTGACCAGCCCGGGCGGGCACTGCTGGTTCCTCGGCGGGGAGGTCCGCGGCGACGTCCGTGACGCCGTGCGCCACCGGGCCGACCAGGGCGCAGACTGGATCAAGGTGATGGCCGGCGGCGGGATGCTCACGCCGTCCTCGCCGCGGCCGTGGGAGAGCCAGTTCGACGACGCCGCCCTGGCCGCGCTCCTGGCCGCCGCGCGCGAGGTGGGGCTGCCCGTCGCCGCGCACGCCCACGGCACGGCGACGATGGCCGCCTGCGCGCGGGCGGGCGTCGACACCATCGAGCACGGCGGGTGGCTCGCCGGCCCGGGCCCCTCCCCCGGGGCGGCGCCGGCCACCGACCCGCGGCCCGAGGTGGCCGACGCGATCGCCGCGTCCGGGGCCGTGCTGGTGCCGACGCGCGCCCGCGGCTGGCGGACCTGGCCGCCGGAGGCCGACCGCGACGGCCTGCTGGCGCGGCTGGCCTGGAACGCGTCGCGGGGCATCCGCATGGTCGTCGGCACCGACGCGGGCGCCGGGCCCGGCGTGTTCGACGACGTCGTCGACACCCTCACCCTCTACCGCGCGGCCGGTTTCCCCGACGCGGCGGTGCTGGCCATGGCCACCACCGAGGCGGCCGCGGTGCTGGGTCTCGCGGACCGGATCGGGCGCCTCGCCCCGGGCTACGCCGCCGACGTCCTCGCCGTCGACGGGGACCCGACCCGCGACGTGGAGGCCCTCCGGCGGCTGCGCCTGGTCGTCGCGGCCGGGCGCGCCCACCTGCCTCGTGCGTGATCTTCCGGGCTATCACTCCGAAGATCACGCACGTAGGCGCTAGCTCGGGGGGCCCGGGGGCGGGAGGAGGCGGCCGCTCGAGGTGGTGACCGTGACCGTCTGGCCCTCCACGCCGCCGCCGAGCGGGTTCTCCCCCACGACCGTGCCGGCCGGGGCCCGGCTGTCGACGGAGTTCGTGGCCACCACGAACCCGGCCTGCTGCAGCGCCTGGGTCGCCTGCCCGGCCGGGTCGCCGATCACCGCCGGGATGTCGGTGAGCCGCCCGCCGGTGACGAACCGCGGATCGGGCGCCGGCAGGGGCTGCACCGGGCTGGACCCGAGGATCGCGGTCATCGCCCGGTAGTAGGTCTGGGCCGGGGTGGTGCCACCGAAGAGGTTGCCGGTCGAGCACGACGTCGGCGGCGTGCCGGTGCAGATCGGGCGCGGGGACGACGAGTCGTCGAACGTGATCGCGGCCGCCGACACCGCCGGTGTGGCCGCGACGAACGCGCCCGACTCGGAGGTCTGCGTCGTGCCGGTCTTGGCCGCGGTCGGGCGGTTCCAGCCGGCCGCGGCGGCCGCGTTGGCCGAGGTCCCGCCGGGCTGGTCGTCCTTGGACAGCCCGGTCATCTCCGTGTCGGCGAGCGGGCCGGGCACGGCCTGCTCGCACGCCGCGTTGTTGACCGTCACCGGCGCCCCGGACGCGTCGGTCACCGACGTGACCGGGTTCGGCGGGCACCACACGCCGTGGCTCGCGAGCGTCGCGCCGACGTTGGCCAGCTCGAGCGAGCTCGTCGGCGCCACCCCGAGCGTGAACGACGCCTGGTTCTGCGCCCGGACGGTGTCGGCGATCGAGGGCTGGCCCGGGCCCGGTGACTCGGCCAGCGACCGCATGCCCAGCCGGACGGCCATGTCGACCACGGGGGCGATGCCGGTGGTCTCCTCGAGCTTGACGAAGGCGGTGTTCGGCGACTGCGCGAGCGCGTCCTGCAGCGTCATCTGCGGCGGGTAGTCGCCGTCGTTGGACACGACGAACCCCGGCGTCAGCGGGGAGGCGTAGCCGTTGGCGGGCACCGGGATGACGTTGTCGATCCCGCCGCCCTGCGCGAGGTAGGCCGACGACGTGAAGATCTTGTAGACCGACCCCGCGCCGAGGTTCTCCGGCGTGCCCGGCAGGTCGTAGGTGGTCTGGAGCTGCGAGGAGTCGAGGCCGTAGCCGCGGTTGGCGACCATGGCCGTCACCGCGTGGCCGGTCGCGCCCGGCGTCACGATCGACAGGACGTTGGCGACGTGCGGCTGGGTCGGCGGCACCTCGGCGTCGACCGCGGCCTTCGCCTGGTCCATCGCGGCGCGGTTCAGCGTGGTGCGGACGGTGTAGCCGCCGCGGCGCAGCTCGTCGGTGGGGAGGCCGGCGCGGTCGAGGTAGTCGAGCACGTAGGAGCAGAAGAACCCGGCGTCGCCGGCGCCGATGCAGCCCTCGGTGAGGCCGTGCAGCGCCGGGTCGACGCCGAGCGGCGACGCGGACGCCGCGGCCGCCTGCTGCGGCGTGATGTCGCCCTGCTGGGCCATCTGGTCGATCACGACGTTGCGGCGGCCGACCGCGGCGGCGGGGTGGCGCACCGGGTCGAACACCGCGGGGCTCTGCACCATCCCGGCGAGCATCGCGGCCTGGGGCACGGTGAGGCGGTCGGCGGTGGTGCCGAAGTACGTGCGCGCGGCGGCCTGGACGCCGAAGGCCTGGTTGCCGAACGAGACGACGTTGAGGTAGCGGGTGAGGATCTCGTCCTTGGAGACGCTGTGGTCGAGCTGCTCGGCGACCTCGGCCTCGCGGAACTTCCGGCCGAGGTTCGGCGCGGTGGCGCGCAGCTGCTCGGCGGGGGTCTGTGCCGCCACGTACTCGTCGTAGTTCTTGACGTACTGCTCGGTCAGCGTCGACGCGCCCTGGGTGGAGCCGCCACTGGAGTTGTTCACCAGCGCCCGCAGCACGCCGCGGGCGTCGAGCCCGGACTCGACGAAGAAGCGGCGGTCCTCGATCGCGACGATCGCGGCCTTCATGGCCAGCGAGATCTGGTTCGACGCGACGACCTGGCGGTTCTGGTCGTAGAGGTACGCGATCGGCGCACCGGCGTCGTCGGTGATCGTCGTGACCGAGGGCATGTCGCCGGTGAGCACGCCCGGCTGCGTCGCCTCCACCCCGCCGACGGCCTGCGCCGCGAGCTGCCCGACGCCCCCGACCACCGGGTACAGCAGGCCGGCGAGCAGCACGCCGCCGATCACCCCGATCGCCAGCAGCCGGGCGCCGAGCGTCATCGATCTCCCCACGACGCCCATGGTGCGCCGCCCCGGTTGAGCGGTCCGTGAGGGGATCGTCACGCCCCGTGCACAAATGGGACGGCGAGGGAGGAGCGCGGACGGATCGGGCCGATCACGGCCCGGACGGGGGCAGGCGGCCCGAGTAGATGGAGTACCCGTCGACGACCCGGGCCGTGACGGTGGCGAGGACGGTGGCCACCGCCATGGGCACCATGAGGCCGAAGCCGGCGTGCGTCAGCTCGAGGAGGAGCGCGAGGGCGGCCAGCGGTGCCTGCATCGCCGCGCCGACGAACGCCGCGGCGCCGATCACGGCGAAGGTGACGACACCGGTGCCCGGCCAGGCGAGCGACCACAGCCCGCCGAGGCCCGCGCCGAGCGCGGCCCCGGTGCTCAGCGTCGGGGTGAACAGCCCGCCGGCGATGCCGCTGCCGAGGCACAGGCTCGTGAGCAACGGCTTGAGCGCGCCCAGCACGAGGAGCAGGACGATGCTGCCCCGGGCGTCGAAGGCGAGGTCCGCGAGGATCTTCCCGTTGCCGAAGAGCTCCGGCAGCGGGATGCCGACCAGCCCGACGACGAGCATCGCGACCAGCGGGGCCGGCAGCGACCACCAGCCGGTCGGCCGGTGGTGGGAGACCCGGGCGATCAGGCGCACGAACCCGACGGCGAGCAGCCCCAGCGGCACCGCCACGGCCAGCGCCCAGACCGTCGCCGACGTCGTCGGCGGGAGGTCGGGCAGGCCGGGATAAGTCGCCTCGCGCGGGAGCGCGACCCACGCGGTCGCGGTGGCGATCGCGCAGGAGGCGAGCGCGGGCAGCACGACCGGGAGCGCGATGCCCCCGCAGAGCACCTCCGCGGTGAACACCGCACCGCCGAGCGGCACGTCGTACACCGCCGCGAAGCCCGCCCCGGCCCCGCACGCCACCAGCAGCCGCCGCTGGGCGGTCGACATCCCGGCCCACCGGCCGAGCACGCTGCCCAGGAGGCCCCCGATCAACCGGGGCGCCGCCTCGCGGCCGACCGACGCGCCGGCCCCCACCGCGATCTCCGAGAACACGGCGGTGCCCGCGGCGCGCGGGGCCGACAGCGTCCCGTCGCCGTGCCAGACCGCGTCGTCGACGTCGGCACGCCCGCGGGTCCACCGCCGGACGAGGAAGAAGCCGACGGCGACCACGACGCCGCCGCCGGCCGTCGCGAGGACCCGCCGCAGGGGCGAGGCGTGCTGCGCACCCTCGGCGAAGCTGCCCGACGCGTACCCGAACGCCACGTGCTCGGTGAGGTGGAGCAGCCCGATGAGCAGGGCGCCCGCCAGCCCCGCCCCGACGCCGACGAGCGCCACCAGCAGCCAGAAGCGCAGCGTCAGCCGCGCCTCCTCCGCGACCGGGGCGTTGGGCTGCTCGGTCGCACCGCGCCCGGACGGCACCCGCCGGCGCAGCAGGGGCGGGGGCACGCGGACCCGCCCGCTCGTCGACGCCACCGCTCCCGCCCGCCAAATGTCCCGACACTTGTTCGCGGAATCAGCCTGCTCCTCGTCCGGCCGTGCGGGAGCCTCGTGTGACCGGCGGCACGCCCTGCGGACCGACCCCATCGAGCGACGTCCCGCGACGCATCCGCCGGGCCGTCGCGGGCCACCCATGAAGCGACGCCGCACCGACGCCGTACCGACGACGAGGAGTCCCCATGGCCCGGCACCGCCGGCCCGGCCGCGCTCGCCCCCGAGCCCGCGCGGCCTCCGTGCTCGCCCCGGCCGGAGCCGTCGCGCTCGCCGCCCTGGGCGCCGCGCCGGTCGCGGCCGCGGCACCCGCCACGGCCTCGCCGTCCTGCACGGACACCGCCGATGTCTGCGTCGACCTCTCCGAGCACCGGGCCTGGCTCGTGCAGGACGGGCGGGCGACGAGCGCGCCGATGCCGATCACGTCGGGCATCCCGGAGGACCCCACCCCCACCGGCACGACGACGGTGCAGCGCAAGGAGCGCCACCACGTCAGCAAGGAGAGCGGGCGGGACACCCCGATGCCGTACTCGATCTTCTTCGACGACGAGGGCCGCGCCTTCCACACCGGGAGCACGACGCGGCCGTCGCACGGGTGCATCCACCTCGACCCGGCCGACGCCCGGGCCGTGTTCGGCACGCTCGAGCCCGGCGACGAGGTGCAGATCCGGCGGTGATGGCTCCGCCACGTGAGTGGTTCGGGTCGTCGTGACGACCCGAACCACTCACGAGAGCGTCAGCTCGTAGCTCGCCGAGGCCACGTGCGACTCGTGCAGGGTCACGGTGATCCCGGCGAGGTCGCCCGCGTGCGGCCCGAGCCGGCCGTCGCGGGCCCGCTCGGCCAGGCGCCGGGCGACGACCTGCGCCAGGAACTCGGTCGTCGTGTTCAGCCCGGTGAACTCCGGGTGCTCGTCGAGGTTGGTGTAGGTCAGGTCGGCGAGGGCGTCGTGCAGCTGCTCGGTGGCGAGGCCGATGTCGACGACGATGCCGTCGGCGTCGAGCTCGGCCCGGCGGAACGCGGCGTCGACGACGAACGTCGCCCCGTGCAGCGCCTGCGCCGGGCCGAACACCTCCCCGCGGAAGCTGTGGGCGATCATGATGTGGTCGCGGACGGTGACGGCGAACATGCGCCGCAATGTGCCCTACGGGCTCGTGAGCAGAAAGCGGTGCCCCCGCACGCGGTGGTGCTCACCTGCGCGCAGCGCACCTCAGACCAGGGCCGCCACGAGGGCCACGGCCAGCCCCAGGGCGAGGACGAGCAGGAAGAGCCCGAGGTCCGACACGAGATCGAGCCGGACGCGACGCCGGCTGCTCCGCCACGACGTGTCCCGCTCGGGCGTCACGGCCGTCACGCCGAGGACCCCGTGCTGGTCCCCTCGTGCCGGCCGGCGTGGCGGCCACGCCCGGCCGCCGCCGTCACCGGGTCCAGGTCGCGGGCCTCCTCCGGGGTGTCGCGGTAGGCCGCGTAGCCCAGCTTCCCGCGGGTGGCGAGGAGCAGCACGATCATCACGATCACGGCCCAGATCAGCAGGCCGAGGCCGTCGGCCAGCGCCGTCGCCTCGGGCGAGATGACGCCCTGGTCACCGAGGCGCTGCATGTAGGTCTGGGTGCCGTCGACCGAGCCGTGCAGCAGGATCACCAGCAGCAGGCTGGCGCCGGTGTGGTTGGACAGCCACGTGAACAGGAACGTCATCGACGTCGTCAGCACCGTGAAGATCACGAGCGCCTGGACGCCCGCGCCGACGTCGCCGGCGGAGAACCACGTCGGGACGTACAGGAAGAAGTGCCACGCGCTCCAGAGCAGGCCGAGGTAGAGCGACCCCCGGGCCGGGCCGAAGCGGTACTGCATGCGCGGCAGGGCGAAGCCACGCCAGCCCGACTCCTCGAACAGCGGGCCGAAGAAGAAGTGCGCGAAGTACGCGGCCGGGTAGAGCACCAGCGCCGACGGCGTCAGCGCGAGCAGGGTGTCGGAGGCGCCGAGCAGCGTGGCGACCACCATCCCGCCGACGGGCAGCAGCAGGATCGCGACGGCCCACCACTGGATGCCGACGCGCCAGGTCAGCAGCCGCTCGCGGTAGCGGCGCAGACCCTCGCGGCCCTCCGTCGCCCAGATCATGAAGATCGCGGTGCCGGTGACGCCGATCGCGATGCCGGGCAGGATCGCCGGGTTCGGCGCGAACGTGTCGGGGTCGAACACCGACGCGCCGGTGAGGACCACCGGGAGCCAGCAGAGCCAGGTGACGGCGTAGGCCAGGACGAAGAACGACGTGATCGGCCGGCGGCGCACGAGGGCGAGCGCCGGTGATCCGTCGCGGGTCGGTGACGAGGGGGTCACGGACATGGGTGGGCTCCCGAGAGCGCGGTGACGGGATGTGACACGAGGTGGACGCGGCGTCGCCTGCTCCGGGGAAACCGGAGATCCGGACGTCCGTGATCGTCACGGTATGCAGCGAAGAGGCTGATCGTTAGAGACCTAGGTCCCCTGTCAGGGGTGGTCAGGTCGCCTATCGTGACGCCACGTGACCGCTGCACCACCGATCACCGCCGATGCGACGGTGACCTCGTGATCACGCCGGGTGCCGGGCTGTCCTCGACCGCGCGCCCCCTGCGCGTCGCGGTGGTGCAGATCGCCGTCCTGGCCGCGCTGCTCGGGCTCGTGGAGCTGGTGCTCTTCGTCGGCACGCCCGAGGGCCCGTACTGGATCGTCGCGACGATCACGGTGACCGGCTGGATCTACTTCGCGGCCGGGGCCTACGCCTGGGTCCGACGTCCCGGCAACCGGATGGGGCCGCTGCTCTGCGCGGGCGGCATCGTCTGGCTGGTCGCGGCGCTGGTCAACACGACCTACCCGCCGCTGGTCGCCGCCGGGATGATCACCGCGACGCTCGGCATCGCGGTCGTGCTGCACATCCTGCTCGCGTTCCCGTCCGGCCGCCTGCGCACGCGGGCCGCGCGGGCCCTGACGGTGCTCGGCTACGTCACCACGATCGTCGGCAACTCGCCGGTCTACCTGCTCGACGACCAGACGGTCGCCGGGACCAACCCCCTGCAGATCGGCGACGACCCCACGCTCTACGAGCTCGGACGCACGCTCAACGGCGTCGCGCTCGCCGTCGCGGTCCTCGGGACGAGTGCCCTGCTGGTGCGCCGCCTGCGCCGGTCGCGCCCCGAGGCGCGACGCATCCTGACCCCGCTCTACCTCTACGGCATCGCCGCCGCCGTCGTCGTGTCGTTCGCCGGGCAGCTGGCACGGTTCGCGGACCTCGGCGTCTACGAGATCTTCCTCGTCCAGATCACCCTGCTCGCCGGGGTGCCGCTGGCCTTCGCGGCGGGCGTGCTGCGCGGCGGTTTCGCGCGCACCGGCGAGATCGAGGAGCTCGGCGCCTGGCTCGGCGCGGGCGAGCGGGCCCGCGGCGACCTGGGGCCGGCGCTCGCCCGCACGGTCGGCGACCCGTCCCTGACGCTGGTGTTCCGCACCGACGACGGCTGGGTGGACGGCGACGGCCGGCCCGCGCCCCCGACGGAGGACCGCGCGCTGCAGGTGGTGCGCGTCGGCGACCGGGCCGTCGGCGCGATCGTCTACGACCCGACGCTGGTCGGCGAGCCCGAGGTCGTGCGCGACGCCGGGAACGTCGTCGCCCTCGCCGTCGACCGCGAGCGGCTGACCGCGGCCCTGCTCGCCGGGCAGGAGCAGCTGCGGATCTCGCGCGCCCGGCTCGTGGAGAACGGCGACCGCGAGCGTCGCCGGCTCGCCCAGGACCTGCACGACCGCCTCCAGGGCCGGCTGGTGCTGCTCGCGCTGCGGTTCGGCCAGCTGCCCGGCGGCGGCGACGTCGCGGCGCTGCGCGCCGACCTCGACGAGGTGCTCACCGAGCTGCGCCGCGTCGTGCAGGGCGTGATGCCCTCGCTGCTCGTCGAGCGGGGGCTCGTGGCCGCGGTCGAGGACATGGCGGAGCGGGCGCCGCTGCCGACCGTCGTCGACGTCGGGGTGGACGAGGACGGGCGGCGCCTGCCCGAGGCCGTCGAGGGCACCGCGTTCCACGTCGTCGCGGAGGCGCTGACCAACGCCGTCAAGCACGCGGACGCGAGCGCGCTGCGGATCGGGCTGCACCGCGCCGACGGCGTGCTGCACCTCGTGGTGTGCGACGACGGCGTCGGCGGCGCCGTGGCGGCGGGGGTCGGGCTGCGCGGCATCGCCGACCGCGTCCACGCCCTCGGCGGATCCCTGACGATCGCGAGCCGCGCCGGCGAGGGCACCCGGATCGAGGTGAGCATCCCGTGCGGATCGTGATCGGCGAGGACGAGGCGCTGCTGCGCGAGGGCCTCACGGTGCTGCTCACCGGCGCCGGCATGACGGTCGTCGGGACCGCGGGTGACGCCGGGTCGCTCGTCGAGCGCGCCCGCGAGCACCGGCCCGACCTCGTGCTCACCGACATCCGCATGCCGCCGTCGCACACCGACGACGGGCTGCGCGCGGCCCTGCGGATCCGCGAGGAGCAGCCGGGCGTCGCCGTGCTCGTGCTCTCCCAGCACGTGCAGCGGCGCTACGCGGTCGAGCTGCTCGGCGACCACCCCAGCGGTGTGGGCTACCTGCTCAAGCAGCGCGTCGGCGACGTCGCGAGCTTCGAGCACGCGCTGCGTCGCGTCGCCGCGGGCGGCACGGCGCTCGACCCGGAGGTGGTGGCGCTGATGCTGCAGGCCGCGCCGCGGGGCTCGGGCGACCTCGCGCGGCTGAGCCCGCGCCGGCGCGAGGTGCTCGCGCTCATCGCCGAGGGCCGCACCAACGCCGCCATCGCCCGCCGGCTGTCGATCTCGGAGAAGGCCGTCACCGCGCACGTGTCGGGCATCTACGAGTCGCTCGGCCTCGCCCCCGGCGAGGACGACCACCGCCGGGTCCTCGCCGTCGTGCGCTACCTGGGTGGCCTGCGGCCAGGTGAGCAGAGATGAGTGCTGGAGCACTGCGTTCTGCTCACGTGCGCGGAGCGCACCCCGCCGCGACGAGGTCGAGCAGGCGGGCGAGGCGGGCCCGGTCGGGGGCGTCGCCGGTCGCGAGGAGCACGCCGACCAGCGCGGTGACGACGTCGTCGGCCTCGAGGTCCGCGCGCAGGGACCCGTCGCGCGCCCCGGCTACGAGCAGCGTCGCGACGGCGCCGTCGATGGCCGCGCGCGTCTGCGGCGACGCCACCGTCCCGTCGGCCACCATCGCGCGGAACGTGTCGGCCATGCCCCGCTTGGTGGTGACGAACTCGGCGTAGCGGTCCATCCACGCCCGCAGGGCCGCAGCGGGCGCGTGCTCGGCGAGCAGCTCCCCGGCGCTCGCGGTCACCGTCGCGAGCTCGGTCCGGTAGACGGCCTCGACCAGCGCCTCGCGGGTCGGGAAGTGCCGGTAGAGCGTGCCGATCCCGACGCCGGCGTCGCGGGCGATCTTCTCGAGCGTGGGGTCGGCGCCGGCCGCGAAGCCGGCCGCGGCGGCGCGCAGCAGGGCGTCGCGGTTGCGGCGGGCGTCGGCGCGCAGGCGCGGCTCGTCGGCCATCGAAACGGAGGCACCTCCGATTCCGTGCTAGCGTCGACCCGAGAGCGGAGGGACCTCCGCTTGACGTCCAGCCTGCCTCCGGGAGGTCGTCGTGACCACCACCCCCACCCGCCCCCGCCCCGGCGGGCCCGCCACCCTCGCCGGCCGGACGGTCGCGCGCGTCGGGTACGGCGCGATGCAGCTGCGCACGGGTCCGGACGACGACGCGGTCGCGGTCCTGCGCCGCGCCGTCGAGCTGGGCGTCGACCACGTCGACACCGCCGCGTTCTACGGCGACGGCACGGTCAACCGCCGCCTGCGCGCCGCGCTCGCCCCCTACCCCGAGCACCTCGTGGTCGTCACCAAGGTCGGGGCGACGGCGAACCCCGGCGGCGAGGTCGAGCTGCGCCTGGCCCAGCGCCCGGAGGAGCTGCGCGCCGAGGTCGAGGCCAACCTGCGCACGCTCGGGGTCGACCGCCTCGACGTCGTCAACCTGCGGCGGGCCGACGCGCGGCCGGGCCTGGTCGCCGAGGGCGACCAGGTGGTGGACATGGACGACCAGCTGGCGACGCTCGTCGCCCTGCGCGACGCCGGCGCGATCGGGGCGATCGGCCTGTCGACGGTCTCGGCCGACCAGCTGCGGCGCGCGCTGTCGACCGGGATCGTGTGCGTGCAGAACGCGTACTCGCTGGTCGACCGCTCGGGCGAGGACGTGCGGGCCCGGTGCCGCGCGGAGGGCGTCGCGTGGGTGCCCTACTTCCCGCTCGGCTCCGGCTTCCCCGGCACGCGGCAGGTCGCCGGGGAGCCCGCCGTGGTCGACGTCGCGCGCCGGCTCGGGGCGACCCCGGCGCAGGTCGGGCTCGCGTGGCTGCTGGGCCGCGACGCCCTGCTCATCCCGGGCACGCGCAGCGTCGCCCACCTCGAGGAGAACGTCGCCGCCGGCGCGGTCGCACTCGACGACGACGCGCTCGCCGCGCTGGAGCGGATCTAGCCGCAGCAGCCCCCGCCGCAGCAGCCGCCGCCGCCCGCGGGGGCCATCGCCGGCGGCCCGGCCGGCTGCGCGGTGCGTGCCCGGCCGCCGAGCCCGACCGTCGTCAGCAGCTTGACCGTGTCGTGGTGGCCGGCGGGGCAGTCGGCGGGGTCGCTCGCGGCGCTCATCGGCCGGTCGACCTCGAACGTCGACGCGCAGGTCCGGCAGCGGAACTCGTAGCGCGGCATGGGTCCCACCCTACGAACGGGGAGTTCGGACGCCTAGAAGCAGCGAGGATCCAGCTCAGCACGCCGATAGGCCGTTCGCTGCGGGTCAGGGGGTGTAGTCCACGCGCACCCCGAGGCCGGGGCGCTCGCCGGCGGCGAGGGCGGGCATCACCTCCGGGAGCTCCCCGAACGCGCAGGAGTCGGTGACCAGCGCGTCGAAGCGGGGGTCGGCGAGCAGGCGCAGGGCCAGGCGCAGGCGGTCGGTGGTGCTCCAGCGCGGACGGCGGGCGGGGGCGACGCGGCCGACCTGGGTGGCACGCAGGGTCAGGCGCCGCGAGTGGAACGCCTCGCCGAGCGGCACGCGGGGCGCGCGGTCGCCGAACCACGACATCTCGACCACCTCGCCCTCGTCGCCCACGAGCTCCAGCGACCGTGCGAGCCCGGCCTCGGTGGCGCTCGCGTGCAGCACGAGGTCGCACTCCCCCGCCGCGGCGTCGGGCGTCGCGAAGCCGACGCCGAGCGCGTCGGCCACCGCGGCGCGGGACTGGTCGACGTCGACGAGCTCGACGCGCGCGCCCGGCAGCCCCGCGAGCACCGCGGCCACCGACGCCCCGACCATCCCGGCCCCGACCACCGCGATCCGGTCGCCGACCCGCGGCGCCGCGTCCCACAGGGCGTTGACCGCCGTCTCGACGGTGCCGGCCAGCACCGCCCGCGCCGGGGGCACGTCGGCCGGCACCTCCACGACCCAGCTCGACGGCACCACGAACCGGTCCTGGTGCGGGTGCAGGCAGAACACGGTCCGCCCGGCGCCCGGCCCGGCCTCGACCTCCCCCACCGCGAGGTAGCCGTAGACGACCGGACCCGGGAAGTCGCCGGCCTGGAACGGCGCGCGCATCAGCCCGTACTGGCTCGGCGGCACCTCCCCGCGGAACACCAGCGTCTCGGTCCCGCGGCTCACCAGGGAGTGCCGCGTGCGCACCACGACGTCGTCGGGACCCGGCTCCGGGAGCGCGACGTCGGCGATCGCTGCCCGTCCGGGTGATTCGACCCGGAACGCCTGCGCCATCTGCGTCATGCACCCACCCTGCTCGTCCTGTGCCGATCGGTGGGCGGCCATGCTGGCACGTGTGAGGCGCCCGACCCCGATCCTGACCGCCGAGCTCGCGGGCGGCGCGATCGCGAGCGCGGGCCTGCTCGGCGTGCTCGCGCAGGGCTTCGGGCTGGGCCCGTTCGGCCTGGTGGTGGGCGCCGCGGCGGCCGCGGCGCTCGTCGCGGTGCTGATCGGGTCCGGGGTCGAGGCGCTCGGGCCCGCGGGGCGGGTGACGCTGCTGCGCGCGGTGCTCGTGGTCGGGGTGACGGCGCTGGTGGCCGACCCCGTCTCGACCCCGGCGCTGGTGGCGCTCGCCGCGGTCGCGCTGGCCCTCGACGGCGTCGACGGGGCGGTCGCGCGGCGCCGCGACGTCGCCTCGGCGTTCGGGGCACGCTTCGACATGGAGCTCGACGCGTTCCTGCTGCTGGTGCTGTCGTGGCACGTCGCGGGCCTGCTCGGGGGCTGGGTGCTGCTCATCGGGCTGGCGCGCTACCTGTTCGTCGCCGCCGGGGTCGTGCTGCCGTGGCTGCGGGGCGAGCTGACGCCGCTGTTCTCGGGCAAGGTCGTCGCCGCCGCGCAGGGCGTGGTGCTCGTGGTGGCGGCGTCGCAGCTGCTGCCGGTGGTGGTCGCGACCCTGCTCGTGGCGGCGGCGCTGGCGAGCCTGGCGTGGTCGTTCGGGCGCGACGTCGTGCGGCTCTGGCGCGCGGCCGACACCCACCCGGTGCGGGTGCGGCGGGGGCTCGCCGGGGTCGTCACCCTGCTCGCCGGGGTGCTCGTGCTGGTGGCGTTCGTGACGCCGGGCGACGTCGCGGCGCTGGTGCCGCAGGCCGCGGTGCGCCTCCCGTTCGAGGTGCTCGTCGCGCTGGTCCTCGCCGTCGTGCTGCCCGCGGGGGCGCGCCGCGTGCTGGCCTGGCTCGCCGGGCTGGTGCTCGGGCTGATGCTGGTGCTGACGCTGTTCGACCTCGGCTTCTCGGTCGCGATCGCCCGCCCGTTCGACCCCGCCCGCGACGCCGTGCTGCTCGGCAACGGCTACGACTTCGTCGCCGAGACCTCCGGGCCGGTGGTGGGGGTCGTCGTGGCGGTGCTGGTCGCGCTGCTGGGGGTCGGCCTGCTCGTGGGGACCGGCGGGGCGGTCGCCCGCCTCGCGCGCATCGCCGCCGCCCACCGCTCGGGGGCGCTGCGCCTGGCCGGCGTGCTCGCCGTCGCGTGGTTCGTCGCGTGGACGCTGTCGGTGCAGCTCGTGCCCGGGCTCCCGGTCGCGTCGCGGGACACCTCGATCCGCGCCGTGGACCGCGCGGTCGCCATCGGCGACGGCGTGCGCGACCAGCAGGCGTTCGAGCGCGAGGCCGGGGTCGACGCCTACCGCGACGTGCCGCCCGACCAGCTGCTCACCGCGCTGCGCGGGCGCGACGTGGTCGTCGCCGTGGTGGAGAGCTACGGCGTCTCCGCGCTCGACGACCCGGGCCTGTCCGGGCCGGTCCGCGAGGCCCTCGCCCAGGGCCAGCAGCGGCTCGGGGGGCTCGGCTACGGCGCGCGCACCGGCCTGCTGACCTCCCCGGTCGCCGGCGGCGGCAGCTGGCTCGCCCACGCCACGCTGCTGTCGGGGCTGTGGATCGACGGCGAGCAGCGGCACACCGACCTGGTGTCGTCGAACCGCCTGACGCTCACCCGCGCGTTCCAGGAGGGCGGCTGGCGCACCGTCACCGTGCAGCCCGGCACCACCGGGCCGTGGCCGGAGGCGGCGTTCTTCGGGCTCGACCGGGCCTACACCCACGACGACCTGGGCTACCGGGGCCCGCGGTTCAGCTGGTCGCCGATGCCCGACCAGTACGCCCTGTCGGCCTTCGACGCCCGCGAGCGCGGTCCCGGGGCGCCGCCGACGATGGCCGAGCTCGTGCTCACCTCGAGCCACGGGCCGTGGTCGCCGCTGCCCCGCACCGTGCCGTGGGACGCCGTCGGCGACGGCAGCGTGTTCGGCCCCGAGCAGCCGCAGCGCTCGTTCCAGTCGATCTTCACGACGCCGACGCCCGAGGTCCGCGCCGACTACCGCGACTCGATCGCCTACTCGCTGCAGACGCTCTACGACTGGGTCGGCCGCACCACCGCCGCGCACCCCGAGCGCGCGCCGGTGCTCGTGGTGTTCGGCGACCACCAGGCCTCGCCCGTCGTCACCGGCCCGACGCCGGACCGGGACATCCCGATCTCGGTGATCAGCCGCGACCCGGCCGTCCTCGACCGCATCGCGTCCTGGGGCTGGACGCCGGGGCTCGTGCCGGCGCCGGACGCGCCGGTGTGGCCCATGAGCGACTTCCGCGACCGGTTCCTCGACGCCTACGGGCCCCGGCCGTAGCGACCGCCCTAGCCGACCGGGTCGGCGGAGAATCCGCCCGGCGTGTAGGTGATCACGATGCCCTCGTCGACCTTCGAGAGCAGGCCGGCGACGGCGTCGCGGCAGGTCGAGGCCACGTCGACGTCGTCGAGGCGCCCGGTGACGTCGATGTTGTCGTGCCGGTGGGTCTCCACGGTGACCATGTAGCCGCCGTCGGCGTGCGGGAGGGTCTTGATCGCCACGACCTCGGAGACGCGGTACCAGTCGCCGTCACCGGCACGGATCCAGCTGGGCTTCGCCATGGTCGGGATTCTGTCCGCCGCGACGGCCCCGCGTCACGCCCCGGTGATCGTCGCCCCGGCCCGGCGCCACGCCGCCGAGAGCAGCCCGCTCGGGTTGCGCGGCATCGGGCGGGGCGCGGCGGCCGGGCTCCCGGCGAGGGCGGCGCCCGCGTCGGCGAGGGCGGCGGGATCGACCGCGAGCGCCGCGAGCATCTCCGCCGCCTGCCCCCACGGGCCGGCGAGCAGGGCCCGGAGCAGGCCCGCGGTGGTCACCGCGCCACCGGTCGTCGCGGCCGCCAGGACCTCGGCGACGGCCTCGCCCGCGACCGGGCCGCCGCCCGGTCCCCCGGTCCGGCCCACGGGCTCCGACACCGAGTGCGCCGCCACCAGGGCCATCGCCGCGCCGGCCGTGTCCGCCGTGACGCCGGCGGCCGCGAGCAGCCCGGCCTCGGCGCCCCCGGCCCGCACCAGCCCGAGCAGCAGGTGCCCGGTGCCGAACGTGCCGTGGCCGCGCTCGTCGGCCTCGCGCCAGGCCAGCGCGACGACCCGCTCGGCCCCGTCGTCCACGGTGGGCCGCGGCCGGCGGTACGGGGTCGGCAGCGGGACCCGCGCGGCGGGCGGGGCGCCGACGAGCGCATCGTGGATGGGAGTCATCGTCCCCATGGACCGGGATCTCTAGTGCCCGCGGGCCCGCGGGGCGAGCAGGGCCGACGCCGAGCGTGCCCGTCCGGGGTGGGAGCGGCACCCGTCGTCGTCGTTCGTGGTCCCGTCCGGGGCCCGCCCACGGGCGCCGTGACGGGGGTGGGGGACCCCGCTCGACGCGTCGTGACCGCGGCGGCGTTCCCGGCCCGGCCCGCCGCCCACCCGGCGGATTCGGCCCCGACACGCCGCGCCGGCGGCACCCCGCTTCGCTGGGCGGACAGCGACCCCGCACCGGGAGGCTCAGGCGTCGGCGCCCTCGTGGACGGCGTGGTCGTAGTAGCCGACGACACCACGGGCGCCGTGCACGGCGAACCCGGCGGCCGGGTCCGCCGGCTCCCCCGCCTCGGCCACTCCGGTGAGGACCCCGCGCAGGTGCTGGTCGACGAGGGCGTCGAACGCCCGCCACCGGGCGACGGCGGCGTCGAGGTCCGCCGGCTCGGCGTCGGCGGCGAGGTCGCGCTCCGCGGCCTCGACGGCAGCGGCGAGCCCGCGGGTGTCGACGCCCAGAGGGGCGTCGAGCACGAGGCGAGCGGCCCACAGCACGTCGTCGACGTGGTAGCCGAGCCAGCGCCGGCGCCGGTGGATCGCCCCGAGCTCGGGCCACCGCTTGCGCGCCGCCTGCCGCGACCGTCCCGTGACGCCGCCGAGGTCGGCCAGGCTCGCGCCGAGCCACACCGCCGCCGCGGCCCGGCGGGTCGTCGCCGCGGCGGCCGCCGCCCGCACCTCGGCCTCCACCGCCAGCGCCGCCCCGAGGCCCGCCAGGGCCCGGTGCCGGGCGGCGCGCTCCCCGGCGCGGTCGTCCGGCTTCGGCCCCGGGTCGGGCACGTCGACCCGCGCCGCCTCCTCGGCCACGGCATCCTCTACTGACAACTCCAGGTTCACAGTCGCAAGCCTCGCACGCGTGTCAACCACGAGTTGACACAACACCGCACCGTGACCCTGATGGCGGCTGCTGCGCCGAGCGGGTGAGCGCTACGGTCGGCGGCCTCACGCTGAGCGATGGCTGGGGGGCCACCATGACGAGCACCATCACGGGGATCGCGGCGCTGCCGTCTCTGCGCGGCATGACTCCCGCCGAGGCCCGGGCCGCCCAGGTGCTGGGGATGGCGTGGGACCCGGCCGAGATGGTGGAGCTCGCGATCGAGTGGGTCGGCGACGGGCAGGACGCGACGACGCTGGTCGACCTCGCCGGCCGCGGCTGGGACGACCCGGCGCTGCCCGCACTGTGGGACCGCGCGCTCGACGAGCTCACCGAGCCCGTCCCGGCGCGGCGGACCGCCCAGCGCCGGTGCGCCGCCTACCTCGCCCGCCGCACCGGCGACCTCGCCGCCCGCATCCCCGCCCAGCGCGTCCCGGCGCGGGGCTGCCCCCACTGCGCGTCGGTCGGGGCCTGAGCTACTGGCCGACGAACCCCGTCCGCGGCCCGTCGTCGTGCACGCGGGTGAGTACGACGGCATCGGTGCGCACGGTGGTGCCGTCGCCGAGGTCGAGCGTCGGGTGCGACTCGCGGGCCTCGAGGTGCGCGGTGATCCGCTCGCGCAGGGAGGCCGCCGTCTCGTCGTCGAGGCCGGTGACGGTGTGCTCGTGGCCGCTGCGCAGGGCCACGTACAGGCTGGAGCTCATGGCACCAGCGTGATCCCCGCGCCGGGCCCGCGGGGCCGTGTTCGCCCAGGGCAGGACGGCCGCCCCCGCCACCGGAGAGCACGGAGGAACCCGGGACCGATCGTCCCGAGTAGTGGTCCGTTCGGCTCAGTGACCCACTAGGGTGAGCCCGTGGCGAGCGGGGGCTGGACGCAGGCGCGCCGGCCCCGCCGGTGGCCGCGCGTCGCCGTGGCGGCGCTCGCGGTGCTCGCCGTCGTCCTCATCGCGGTGCTGGTCGCCGCCCTGCGCTCGCCGACGTTCACGGCCACCGCCACGGCCGTCGCGAGCCCCGCCGAGGTCGCCGGCACCGCCGTGGGCCTCGCGGCCACCGTCCCGGTGCGGGCCGCCGCGGCGCGGGCCGCCGGCCTGCCCGACGACGCCGCCGGCGACGTCGACGTCACGGCCTCCGGCGCCGGCCTCGTCACCGTGGTGGCCCGCCGCGGGACCGCCGGCGAGGCGGGTGCCCTGGCCGGGGCGACGACCACCGCGCTCGCCGACGCGCTCGACCGCCTCGACGCGCAGCGGCTCGCCGCGGACCTCGCTCCGGTCGGGGCCGAGCTCGCAGCGCTCACCACCACCCTGCGCGCCACCCCGCTCGGCGACCCGGCCCGCGGGCCGCTCGAGCAGCGCTACGCCGCGCTGTCCACGGCGCTCGCCCAGCGCACCGCGGCCCCGGCGCCCCGGCTGCTGCCCGACGGCGACCCGGTCGTCGCCGCCGGACGCTCGCCGGTGGCCGAGGTGCTGCCGGCCGTCGTCGCGCTCGCGGTGCTGCCCGGCGTGGCGGCCGGGGCCGCCGGGGTCGCCGGCGGCCTGCGCGGCGAGCGGGCCGCCCGTGCCCGCCGCGACCGCACCCTGGCGCTCGCCCGCGTCGACGGGCCGCACGCCGTGCTCCACCCCGGTGACGACGTCCCGGCCGTGCTCACCCGCCTCTACGCCGACGTCGTGCGCGGACGCGGCCCGGTGCTGGTGTTCCAGCTCGCCGACCCCCGGGCCCGCGACCTGGGCCGCGACGTCGTCGAGGCCGCCCGTATCACCGGCGACCACCTGCCGCTGCGCGACCTCACGCCCGACCGTCGCAACGACCGCCCGCCCGTGCCCGACGACCTCGGCGAGCCGGCGGTGTGGGCGCTGCGCCGGCCGCGGGCCGACGCCGAGGCGCTCGACCGGGTCCGCCACGCCGGGGTCCGCGCCGCCCTCGTCGCCGTCGACACCCGCCGTGCCCTGCCCGCACGCCTCGCCGACACCGTCTCGGCGCTCGAGGGCGCCGCCGTCGCGGTCCGGGGTGTCGTCGTCTGGCGCGGGCGCTTCCCGCGGGCGCAGACTCCTCCCCCCGCCGGTGGCGATCTCGCCGTGGCCGCCGCCGGTGACGCTCCCCCGCACGCCGCCCGCACCCCCTGACCCCGCCCGCCCCGCACCCCCCGACCGTCACCCCCACCAGGGAGCTCCCCGTGCCTGCAGCGCAGGACCAGCCCACCGGCCCCGTCGTGCCCCCGGTCGACACGCCCCCGCACGACACCACCCCCCGACGGCCGTGGCGGCGGCGCCCCGTGGTGTGGGTGGCGCTCGCCCTCGTACTGCTCGCGGTCGTCGGCGTGACGGTGACCGCCGGCGTCCGCTCGGCCACGGCGGACACCTCGACGGGCATGCTGCGGATCGCGCACCTCTCGCCGGTGACGCCGTCGGTCGACATGTACGTCACCGGGCCGGACCTGCCCGAGACGCTCGTGGCGCCCGGTGTCGCCTACCGCGGCACGTCGCCCTACCTCACCGAGCCCGCCGGCACGTACACGCTGACCGCGCGGCCGGCCGGGGCCGCGCCGACCAGCCCGCCCGCGGTGCGCGTCTCGCTCGAGGTCCCGGCGGGGACGGCCCAGACCGCGGCCTTCGTCGACTCGCCGAGCTCGGGGGCGCCCGAGCTCCAGGTGCTCGACGACCAGACCGCGCCCGCGGCGCCGGGCGCCGCGCAGGTCCGCGTCGTGCAGGGCGCGAACGGCGTCGGGGCCCTCGACGTCGACCTCGACGGCGGCCCGCCGCTGGCCCGCGACCTCTTCTACGGCTCCACCACCCCGTACGTCAGCGTGCCGGCGCGGGCGTGGGAGGTCCGCATCCGCTCGCGGCTGGGCTCGACCAACCAGACGACGGTGCCGCTGGCCGACACCGGGGTGACGACGCTGTTCGTCGGCCGCGAGCCCGACGGCCAGCTCATCGTGGCGGCCGTGCCCGACGCCGCGACCGTCGCCGGGGTGCCGGCGCCGGGCACGGAGCCGACGACGCCGCCGGCGACCCCCACCCCGCGCCCCACCCCCGATCCCGAGACCCCGTTGCCGACGGCGCCCCGCGTGCCGCCGGTGCCGCGCGGGGGCACCGAGGCCGGGCTCGGCGGGCTGGCGCAGCCCACCCTGATGTCCGCGATCGGCGACTGGTTCTCCGGGCTCTTCTCCTCCTCCGACGACGTCCCGCCCGCCCCGCGGATGCCGCTGGCCGCGGCGCTCGCCGCGCCCGAGGGCCTGCGCCCGACCGCCATGCAGATCCCGTCGATCGGGCTGGCGGCGCTCGACCTCGCCGACCTGCGCATCGACTACCGCGGCGCCCTGCAGGTGCCCACCGACTTCGGCCAGGTCGGCTGGTACACGTCCAGCGCCGTGGCGGGCGACCCCGGCCCGGCGGTGTTCGCCGGCCACGTGGACACCCGCCGCGGCCCGGCGGTGTTCGCCCAGCTCGACCGTCTGCGCCCCGGCGACCTCATCGAGGTGCCGCGCTCCGACGGCGGCACGGCGCGCTTCTCGGTGGACAGCGTCGAGTACTTCCCCAAGGACTCGCTGCCCGCCGACCGGATCTACGGCCCGTCGACGCGGCCCCTGCTGCGGCTGCTGACGTGCGGCGGTCCCTTCGACGATGCGACGCTGTCGTACCGCGACAACGTGGTCGTCTTCGCCACGGGTCGCTGACCCCCACGAACCGGGAGGACTGATCGGTGGACGCGATCGACGTGCTGGTCGACGCCTTCGGGCGCGCGCGCAGCGATGCGACCCGCGCGGTGGACGGGCTCGGCGCCGACGAGCTGTCCTGGCGGGCCGACGCCGACGCCAACCCGATCGCCTGGCTGGTCTGGCACCTCACCCGGGTGCAGGACGACCACGTCGCCGACCTCGCCGGCACCGAGCAGGTCTGGACCGCCGACGGCTGGGCCCGCCGCTTCGACCTGCCCTTCGAGGACTCCTCGATCGGCTTCGGCCACACGAGCGAGCAGGTGGCCGCAGTGCGCGTCGACGACCCGGCGCTGCTCACCGGCTACCTCGACGCCGCGCACGAGCGCACCGTCGCCTACCTGCGGACGCTGTCCGGCGAGGACCTCGACGAGGTCATCGACGAGCGCTGGGACCCGCCGGTGACCCGCGGGGTGCGGCTGGTCAGCGTGGTGGACGACGACATCCAGCACGCGGGCCAGGCCGCCTACCTCGCGGGGCTGGTGCGGCGCCGGCGGTAGGTCAGCTCGTCCGGCACAGGCAGAACGGGTGCCCGACGGGGTCGAGCAGCACCGTCCAGCGGTCGCCGGGCTGGTGCTCGGGCAGCGTGGCCCCGAGCTCGCGCGCGCGGTCGACGGCCGCGTCGAGGTCGTCGACGGCGAGGTCCAGGTGGTAGCGCTTGGTGCCGTCGGGGTCGGGCCAGGGCGGGGCGACCCACCCGGGCACGCGGCCGAACCCGATCGGCGCGCCCTCCCCGGAGATCATCGCGTACTCGTCCTCGGCGTGGACGACCTGCCAGTCGAGCAGCGCGCCGTAGAAGGTGGCCTGCGCGCGGGGGTCGGGTCCGTCGAGATTGATCATGGCCAGCGTCGTCGGCATCGGGACCTCCGGTCGGGGTCGGGGAGCGGACACCCGGGACGCTAGGACCCGTTCCTGTCAGGTCACGTCAGGTTCACTCCCCGTCTTCTGGTCACTCCATGTGGTGAACCCGGGCTCCGAGGCGGCCGGCTCGCTAACGACCTGGCCTTTCCCGACGACATCGCTCACACAGCGTTCGCATGGACGCGGACGACTAGGCCATCCGGGGAGTGACCATGGGGCAGCACCACTGGCACGAGGACGAGCCCGTGACCGTCGCGCTCACCCCGGCCCGCCTCGTCAGCCCGGTCGCCCCGGACGCCCCGCCCGCCGGGCTCGGCTACCCGGCCCCCACGGCCTACCGCCCGCACCCGGTCACCGGCGTGCCCACGCCGCCCCGCGCGGCCGTCGCCGCGCCGCCCGCGACGGCCCACGGCCGGCGCCGCAGCCCCGGCACCCGCCTCCCGCTGACCGTCGCGGTCGCGGGCGCGGGGATCGCCCTGCTCGGCATGGGCTCCCAGCTGCCGGGCCTGGTCGACGCGGTCACCACGACCGCGGCCAGCGCCCCCGCCCCGGCCAGCGCGCCGGCGGCCACCGGGACCCCGGCGGCCGGCGCCCCGGCCGTCGCGCGGCAGTGCGCCACCGTGGTGGCCGACGCGCTCGACGACGCCGTCGCCACCCTGGGCCGCACCCCGAGCGCGCAGTGGGACACCGTCCTGGACGCCCGCGGCGACGCCCTCGCCGCGACCTACGGCGACACCTCGCCCGAGCACCGGGCCTTCGACAGCGGTGCCGACGACATCCTCGCCTGGATGCGCGCCGACAGCACCGAGGACTACGGCAGCGTCACCACCCGCGTCGCCCGCACCGTCGCGCAGACCTGCGGCGCCATGTGAGCAGTTGCGGCCCCTATAGGGGCCGCAACTGCTCACGTGCGGCGGCGGACGATCCCCACCGCGGAGAGCAGGGCGGAGACGCCGCCGGTGGCGACCGCGACGTCGCGCAGCACCACCGGCAGGAACACCACGCCCGTCGAGCCCGGTGAGATCAGCTCCCGCGACGCCCCCAGCGGCTTCGCGGTCGGGGCGTCGGTGGGCGGGGTCCCGCCGGTGACGGACGACCGGGGGTCGGGTGCCGTGCCCCCGTCGCCCGGCACGTCGTGGGTCGGCGCGTTGTCGGCCGGCACCGTCTGCGGCGGGGCCGTGTCGGTCACCAGCATCTCGTGGCCCGAGTCGCTCCAGGCGTCCTCGAAGGTGTCGCGGGGCACCACCGACACCGCGCCGCTCGGGTCGCCGGGATCGGCGAGGTACACGTTCTCATCGTCGATCCCGGTGACCACCACGGCGTGGTTGGCGTCCGAGCCGCCGTCCGCCGCGTCGTCGTCGCGCTGGTACCAGATCTCGTCGGCGTCGACGTAGGCGATGATGTCGCGGTCCTGGTCGAGCAGGGACTCGAGGTCCTTGAGGCTGCCGTGCGTCGTCGTCGCCGGGATGCCGTAGCTCTCCAGCAGCGCCTCGCCCTCCGAGGACGTCATGCCCGACGCGTCGTCGGGGCGGCCGTCGCCGTCGGTGTCGGTGGTGGTCAGCCAGCCGTGGCGGACCGCGCGGTCGACGACCTCCTGCTCCCCGACGTTGTGGCCCTGCCACTCCCCGACGACCTGGGCGATCGACGCCGGCACGCAGTAGCCGTTGACCGACTGCGCGTACCAGTAGGACGACGCCTGCTCCGGGTCGCCGTGGATGCCGTCGTCGCGCGCCGCGGACGCGTCCGAGGGCAGCGCGCCGTCGACGAAGTTGTCCTCGTGGCGGTACCAGTCGGTGGACCACCCGCCGTCGGTGATCGGGTGCACCTCGTCGGCGGTGACCTGGCCGTCACCGTCGGTGTCGGTCCAGGCGAGGTCGAGGACGCCGTCGCCGTCGGTGTCGACGGCGGTCACGTCGACGTGGCCGTCACCGTCGAGGTCGGTGAAGAGGTCGACGGGGTCGGGGTCCGCCGCGTCCTCCGCGAGCACGTCGTCCACGGCCGGCTCCACTTCCGCGTGCCGTGGCCCCAGCGGCCCGGCGTCGGTCCTCGGACGGCCGGGCCGGGCGGGTTTGTTCCCGCTCAGGCCTGCGAGATCAGTGCCTCGGTACGGATCGCCGACACGCGGCGGTCCCGCTCGGTGCGGCGCGCCCGGTCCGAGGCCTGGTTCTGCGCGACGCTCACACCCAGGAGCGCCCCACCCAGGAAGACCACACCGACGACGACCACGGCCACGATCACGAACATCCGTCTCTCCTTGTCCCGAGCGCCGCCGAGTGCGCCGCGCTCACGGATCCAGACGGGTGTCGGGGTCCGCCGGTTGCGGTCACGCTGCGTCGGCAACGTCACGGCCATCGACCGGACCGGGCGACGCAACCCCCGCCCCGTGACGTGCGCGTGACCCGTCCCCCGCGTCGGGCCCGGGGATCGGGGGTATGGCTCGCGGTGATGAGCAGCGACCCCGACACGACGCCCGAGCCCGACCCGACGCCCGTGGCGCGGCCCGACGCCGACCCCGAGGACGTCGAGCCCGCGTTCGACATCGACCTCGAGCCCGAGGACCAGGGCCTGGCCGGCACGGGTGAGGAGCCGACCGGCTAGCGGCTCACCAGCCCAGGAGGGCGGGCACCCGCTGCCCCACCACCGACGACAGCGTCCGGCTGTACGAGGCCGAGAGGTGGTTGTCGTCGAGGTAGACGAGCACGTTCCCGATCTCCGGCGGGCACGTCTCCGGCCCGCAGATCTCGTTGCTGAGGTCGAGGAAGGCGACGTTGCCGGGCACGTCGAGCGACGTCCACGGCGGGTCCGCGGCGAGCAGCTCGCCGCGCGGGACGGCGCACTCGGCGGCGCCGCGGCCGAACTTCTCCTGGCACTCCGAGGGCGCTTGGTCGAAGCGCGGGTTGTCGCGCACCGCCACCACCGGGATGCCGGCCTCTCCGAGACGTCGCCAGCCCTCGACGAACCCCTCGGGCGTCTGCTCGGTCAGGCCGGCCCGGACGTCACGGGACCCGCCGACGACGACGGCGTCCGGCGCGTCGGCCGCGAGGTGCTCGATCGCCGCGGTGTTCCAGTCGACGCACGTCGCGTCGGCCGGGTCGGTCTCCGACGTCGTCCCGAACGGGCAGCGGGCGCGCACGAGCGTGCTGACCTCCCAGTTCCGCTCCCGCGCGACCGGCTCGAGCGCGGGCAGGAACTGCTGCATGTGCGAGTCGCCGACGACGACGAGCCGGCGCGCGGCCTCACCGACGGCCGGGATGGGGACGCACTGCTCGAGGACGGGGTGGTCGGCGACCGGGGCGCAGCCGTCGCGGTAGGACGCCCAGTCGTCGCGGATGCGCGACATCGACGGCTGCACCGGGACGGTGT
Organism: Actinomycetospora chlora; assembly: GCF_039542135.1. Lineage (NCBI taxonomy): Bacteria > Bacillati > Actinomycetota > Actinomycetes > Pseudonocardiales > Pseudonocardiaceae > Actinomycetospora > Actinomycetospora chlora. The sequence goes on along the minus strand of NZ_BAABHO010000001.1, from coordinate 128,219 downwards.
CGTCGCCGTCGGCCAGGACCTGGTCGGCCCCGAGCGCGACCGCGCCGGGGTGGCGCTGGTCGCCGAGGGCGACCGGCGCCCGGTCGGCGGACGTCGCGGCCGCGGACCAGACGGCGAGCCCGAGCAGCGCCGGCGCCAGGGAGGCGGCGACGAGCACCGGCCCGCGGACCGGGCCGACGCGCACCCGGCGGGCCGGCTCCTCGAGCAGGTGGTGCGTCCCGGCGGCGAGCGCCACCGACAGCGCCACCACGACCAGCCCGAGGCCCGCGCCCGCGTCGGCCCGCCGGGTGAGCACCAGGGCCACGACGAGCACCGGCCAGTGCCAGAGGTAGAGCGGGTAGCTGATCTCGCCGAGGTAGCGGGCGGTCCGCGTCGTCAGCAGCCGGTCGGCGACGCCGGCGCGGCCCGCGACGATGATCGCCACGGCGGACAGGACGGGCCACAGCGCGAGGTAGCCGGGGAAGCCCGCGCCCACGTCGAGCACCGCCCCGCACGTGACGAGGCCGGCGAGCCCGAGCACCCCGAGGACGGCCCGGGCCGCGCGGCCGAGATGGATCCGGTCGGCCACGAGCGCGAGGACGCCGCCGATCGCGAACTCCCACACGCGCGTGCGGGCGTCGAAGTAGGCCACGGCCTGGTCGGACGCCGTCGAGACCACCGACCAGACGAACGACGCCCCACCGACGGCCACCAGCGTGGCGAGCAGCGAGCGCCGCACGTCGACCCCGCGGCGCCGCGCCCAGGCCGCCACGAGGAGCACCACCACCGGCGCGACCAGGTAGCACTGCACCTGGATCGACAGCGACCAGAAGTGCTGCGCGACGCTGGCCGAGCCGTGGTCGGCGTAGTAGTCGACGGCGTCGGTGGCCAGCCGCCAGTTCTCGACGAAGAACGCCGAGGCGAGCAGCTCGCGGGTGTTGCGCGCCCACGTCGAGGCCGGCAGCAGGACGGCGGCGGCGACGGTGCTCGCGAGCAGGACCAGCCCCGCGGTCGGGGCGAGGCGCCAGAACAGCCGCGACCACGTCGCCCCGAGCGCCGGGCCGTCGCCGCGGGCCGCGGCGCGCACCAGCATCCCCAGCACGAAGAAGCCGGAGAGCACGAAGAAGACGTCGACGCCGCCGGACACGCGCCCGACCCAGACGTGGTAGACGACCACCAGGACGGCGGCGACGCCGCGCAGGCCCTCGATCTCGGTCCGCCGCTCGCCCCGCGACACGTGTGCCGGTCCTCCGCTCCGCCCGTGGTCCACCGGTCGACCATGGTGCCAGCCGTCCGGTCGGGTGGGTGTGACGCCCCGTGTCGCGCAGGACACGCACGGTGCCGCCTGGTCAGCCGCACGAGCCGCCGGGACCGTCCCTCGCCCGTATGAGTTCCGTGATCTGGCCGTTATCCAGTCGTGACCTACTTCGTTGCGCCGCCCGGGGACGCCGCGTCACGTCCCCACCGCTCCCCACCTGACGCAGAGGTACTCCATGGGTACGCACTCCGCCCGCCGTCCGCGCACGATCTCCCGCGAGCTGGCCGGACGTGGCCTGTTCACGGCCACGGCGGCCGTCGCGCTCGTCGGCGGCAGCGCCGGCATGGCGTTCGCCGGTGAGGCCCCGTCGCACGGCGAGGGCGCGCACGAGACCGGGCACCAGCAGGACCAGCAGGACTGCAGCATCCCCGTCGTGGACGACGGCACGCAGACCGTCGGCCACGTGCTGGACGGCACCTCGGGCGGGGCCACGGGCCCGGTCCTCGACGCCGCCGACCGGGCCCTCGCACCCGTGCACGACGGCCTGTGCGGCCCGGCGAACGACGTCCTCGGCCAGGTCCCGGGCCTCGGCAGCCCGGACGACGAGGCGAGCCCCGACGAGGAGGAGGGCACCCCCGACGAGGAGGACGCCGCCACGCCGACCGCGGCGGCGCCCGGCGCCACCACGGTGACCGACCTCCCGGACGTGCCCGTCACCTCGTAGGCCGGCACCCCCGCCGGACCGCCGCGGCCCGGGTGACGTCCCCGCGACGCCACCCGGGCCGCGTGCCGTCCGGGGCCGTCAGCCGGCCGGGAGCAGCGCGGAGACGTCGGTGACCTGGTCGGCAGGCGGCGGCGCGATCGTCACCGGCAGGCCGTGGCCCGAGAGCGTCACGGTCACCGCGGTGGCGGTCGCCGGGCGCCCCGGACGGTCGGGCGCGGTGACGGTCTGCGCCACCCGCCGCACGCGGCCGTCGTCGCCCACCCACACGTCCACCGGCAGCCGCGACGAGCCGATCTGCGCGACGAGGCGGTCGATCGCCGGGCGCTGCGCGGGGTCCGACGCCGCCGGGGTGGCGAGCAGGTCGACCGTCGTCGCGTAGCGCGTCGCCGGCGTGCCGTCGACCGGCTCCGGACCGACGAGGCGGGCCTCGGTGATGCCCTGCAGCGCCCCGACCCCGCTCAGCGGGTCGGCCGGGGTGCCCCCGAACTGGGGCAGCGCGCCGCCGAGGGTCGCGGCGGTGAGCCGGTCGAGCGGGACCGACACCCACGGCCGCCCGCCCGGCACGAGCGCCGCGAGCGCGGGCGGCACCGCCACGTCGAGCGTGCCGCCGACCAGCAGGACCCGCGTGCCGCCGCCCAGCAACGGGGCCTGCACCGCGACGTCGGCGCTGCGGGCGACGAGGTCGGTGACGCCGGTGCCGGTGACCTCGGTCCCGGGCGTCCCCGGCGGGCCGGTGCGGGACGTGAAGGCGATCTGCGCGGTGCGGTCGGCGAACGTCTGCGCGACGGCGCCGCGCACGGCGGTGAGCGGGTCGGGCGGCGCGGCCCGTCCGCAGGCTCCGGCGAGGAGCGCCGCGAGCGCGAGGAGCACGGCCACGGCGTGGGCGGGTCGGAGCACCCGCCGACGGTAGAGAGCCGCGTCGGCCCCGGCCCGTCGGGGGAGGTCGGGCCGGGGCCGTGCGGCGCCGGGGAGCGGGGTCTCGGGGGAGCCGATGTGGCGGTCAGCGCACGCGGACGCGGTGGCCGCGCCGGGCGGCGGTGTTCGCCTCGAGCTGCTGGCGCCAGAGCTCCCAGGTGTCGGGGTCCATCGACTGGCCCGACGGCGGGGTGTGCGGGGCACGGGGCCCGGGGACCGCGGGCTGGCGGCCGGTGCCGAGCGCGGGGAGCTCACCGGTGATCGGCTTCCAGGGCCAGGCGCTGCGCACGGCCCGCGAGCGGTGGAAGCCGAGGCCCATGACGAACCCGAAGATCAGGTGGCCGATCAGCGACAGCGTCAGCGTGACCCACGTGATCGGGAACATCATCGTCTGGCCGCGCGGCGCGATCGCCACGGTGCCGACCAGCCCGGCCCACACCGGGAAGACGGAGAAGGCGACGGCCGCGCCGACCACGGCGCCGCGCGACCAGCGCTGCATCCCCAGCGCGCAGGCCAGGGCGAAGAACGTGATGCCGATGCCGCCGCCGTCACCGATGTAGCGCCAGAGGTAGCCCACGACGGCGCCGCTGACCAGGTCGTCGTCGTTGCCGGTGATCCACGTGCCCATCGTGGGGATGAAGTCGGCCCACCAGTGGAAGAGGTGGACGGTGGTGAGGCGGAAGCCGTCGTAGATCGCGCACCCGACGATCCCCCACCACATCCCGCTGGCGACCACGCGGTCCCCGCCGTGCGGGGAGAGCACGGTCATCGCGACGATCGCGGTCGCGAGCGGGATCACCAGGATGCCGGCCGAGTACTGCATCTTGATCAGCCCGAACACGTGGGCCGAGATCGCGAGCAGGGGCAGCGCGGCCAGCAGCAGGTGCAACCCGATCCGCAGCAACCCGGCGCCGTCACGGCCCCGGGGGGCGGTCGTGGCGGCCGGGCCCGGCCCCGCGGTGGAGCGCTCCGGCGTGGTCGTCGTGGTCACGGCGGGAACGGTAGGTAGCGGGACCGCTCCGGACGGCGAACCTGAGAGACCCTGAGGAGGCCGCCCGCCCACGCGCCGGTGCGACGCGACGACCGGCGCGGCCACTCACCCGTTCGGACCACTCGCCGCGGTGACCGGGATCGCCCGCCCTCAGCTCCGCCCGCCGGCGCCGGTCCGCAGCGACGACCCGCCCGGGGTGCGCGCCGAGCGGAGGCGGCCCGCGGGAGCCGGCGTGGGCCGTCCGCCGTCCGCCGGACCGGTCGTCGACGCCGTCCCGAGACCCGGGCGAGACCGATCCGCGATGTGGCACGCACCCTGGGTTCACCACCCCGGACGCAGTGTGGTCGCCGTGTGCAGGCAGGATGGAGTAGCCATCCGCCGCCGCGTGCACGCCGTTCGGCCCACTGGGGACGCTCGGGGCCGCGCCCGGGTCACGGTCGGGTGACACGATGTCCGCGGACGAGCACGAACCGTACGGCCGCGGGGCGGACCACCCATCCGCCCGGACCGACCCGGGAGACGCCCTCGATGACCGACGTGCTGAGCCACGCCGACCCCACGCACGCCGACGGACGTCGCCGTGCGCGCGGCCACCGGGCCCAGCGTGGTCTCCGCGTCCCGGGCGCCGGTCCCGAGGAGACGCCCGCCGGCGACGCGCCGGCCCGCCACCGCCGCCCCGCCGGCACCGGCCCGCTCCCGGCCCTCGCCCGCACCGGCCCGCCGACGGGCCCCACCGGGAACCGCCACCACGCGCCGGACCCCGACGACGAGCCCCGCACCGTCGAGACGGCCAGGGCCGTGCTGCGGTCGGCGGTGCCCGCGCCGGTGCCCCCGCCGGCGCCGGCGCGTCCCACCGGCAGCCACCGCGCGCCGGAGCCGCACCGGCCCGTCCCCGCCGCCGAGCCGACCGTCGTCACGGCGCGGCCGACCACCGCGGCGAGCGCCGTCCGCACCGGCAGCCACCGCGCCGACGCCACCCCGGACGCGGTCCCCGACGCGGCTCCCGAGGTGGAGATGCCGGCGGTCGGGCCCCGCACCGGCAGCCACCGCGCACCGAAGGCCACGCGGGGGGTGCCGCTGCGGGCGACCATCGGCGTCGTGGGCATCGGCGGTGTGGCCGCGCTGTTCGCCATGACCACGCCCGGTTCGCCGCTGACGACGTCGGCCCCGGCCGAGCCGCTGCCGCGGGCGGCCGCGCAGGCCGACCTGGTCACCCCCGAGCCGGCCGCGCCGCCGGTGCAGGCCGTGCCGGTCGCGCCGCCGGCCGTATCGGTCTCCCCGACCACCCAGGAGCAGCAACCGGTCGTCGGTGCCCTGTTCGACCTCGCCGCCGGGTCGCTGTCGCGCCTGTTCGACAACAGTGGCAACTCCGGCCTCGTCGAGAACGCGAGCCGCCCGCAGATCGTCGCCAACCCCGACGACCCGGGGCGCCAGGCGTGGCAGTTCACCCTCGGCCCCGGCGGCAAGCGCAGCGAGGTGCTCCCCCAGGGCCGCGGGACGACACCCCAGGACGGCGAGGAGCAGTACGTCCGCTACACCGCGCGGCTGTCCGACGACTTCCCGACGGACGTCGGCAGCTGGCAGCTGCTGCTGCAGTGGCACCACGCCGCGCCCGACGGGTCACCGCCGCTGGCCCTCCAGGTCGTGCGGGGCCAGCTGATGATGGTGGTGAACGGCGACGAGATGCGGTCGATCGGCGCCGTCTCGCCCGGCGACACGATCGACCTGACGATGCACGTGAAGTTCTCGCAGACCCCGGGCGAGGGCGCGGTGACGGTCTGGCGCAGCGGGCAGCCCACGGGCGTCACCAACTGGACGCCGCGGCAGGGCACCATGAGCACCGAGGCCGCCTACCTGAAGATGGGCATGTACCGGGACCCGAACATCCGGCAGGGCGGGTCGGTGCTCGTCACCGACCTGAAGATCGGTCGGGACCCGGCCGGCATCGGCGGGATCGGCCCGCGACCGGTCGACTGACGGTCCCGTCGACGCCGGGGCGCCCGCCGGACACCTCACGGCCACCCGGCGGCCGCCCACCTAGGCTGGCGCGGTGCCGCCCCGCGTCCCCGACCTCGTCGCGGGACCCCCGGCCCCCCGGCCCCGGCCATCGCCCCGGCGCCGCGTCACGCGCGTGGTGCTCGGCGCGGTCGTGCCGGTGGCGCTCGCCGCCCTCGTGCTCCTGCCGGACCTCGTCGGGCTCGACCACCACCTGCCCTTCGCCGTGTTCACGGCCCTGCGCCCGGCGCTCACGGTCGTCGGTGCGGTCGGGGTGCTGGCCGTCCTCGCCGTCCTGCTGGTCCGCCGCCGCGCCGGGGCGGTGGGGCTCGCGGGCCTCGCGGGCACCGCGCTGGTCGTCGCGGTGGCCGCCGCGGCCGTCGTGCCGCGGGCGGTCCCGGCGGACCCGCCGCCCCCCGGCGGGACGCCGCTGACGGTCCTCGAGATGAACGTCTTCGAGGGCCACGCCGACGTCGGGGCCCTGGCCGCGGTGATCCGGCGCGAGCGGCCGGACGTCGTGGTGCTGCCGGAGGCCGGGGAGCGGTTCCGGGCGCGGATCGCGGCGCTGGTGCCGGACTACCGGTCGTGGACCAATGTGCCGTCGCGGAGCGCGGACGTCCGCGGCATCACGGTGCTCGCCGCGCCGCGCGCGGGCGACGTCACCGCGCGGGTGATCTCCGACGCGCCCGGCACGCCGTCCGACACGCGCTACCCGTGGGCCGAGCTCACCGGCGGCATCCTCGGCCCGGCGCGCCTCGGCGCCGTGCACGTGGTGTCGGTCGTGCCGGGCTGGATCGGCTACTGGCCCGGGGAGCTCGACCTGCTCCAGCGCTGGTGCGCCCGCTCCGGCGGGCCGGCGCTCGTCGTCGGCGACCTCAACGCCACCCCGGACCACTCCGCCTTCCGCGCGGGCACGCAGGGCTGTGCCGACGCCGCGACCGAGCGCGGCGAGAGCCTCACCGGCACCTGGTACTCCGGGGTGCCGCGGGCGCTCGGCGCCCAGATCGACCACGTGCTCACCACCGGCGGGCCCCGCGCCCGTGACGTGTCGGTGCTCGACGTCCCGGGCTCGGACCACCGGGCCCTGCTGGTGCACCTGCGGCTGTAGGGCCCCTCAGGAGGCGCGCGACGGCGCGGGCAGCGCGTGGGCGTGCCGGGGGCGCACCGGGCGGCCCCGGTGGTCGCGGTGCCCGCCGTGCAGGCCGCACCACGAGCAGTCGGGGGCGACGGTCATCGCGATCACGGCGGCCGGGACGGCCTCGGCCGGCTCCGCGGAGCGCGGCGCGCGGCGGGCCCGGACCGCCCGCAGCGTGCGGCGGACCGCGAAGCGCAGGGCACCGGCGAGGACGACTGCGGCGAGGGCCACGAGCGCGAGCCACTTGAACAGCAGCAGCGCGCAGAACGCCACGACCAGACCGACGATCGCCGTCGTGACGCGCGCGTCGGTGTCCACGCGGTGGAGGGTACGTCCGTCGAGGGACCCACCGCCGTCACATCGACCCCGCGTGTCCCTGCGTCACCGGCGACCACACGGACGGGGCGGCGGGGTTCCCGGACCGGTGACACGAAGAAGCCCCGCGGGCCACCGGGTCGGGGGTCCGGTGGCCGCACGGGGCAACGGGGATGTCGTCGGCGCCCGGGCCGCCGTTACACGGCCCGCCGAGAAATCTCGGGGGCGTCCGCGGCGGGGTCGGCGTCCGGCCAGGCGACGGTCCGGGTCCGCACCGTGACGCCACCCGCGACCCGGCCGCCGGCCAGGGCGGCGGCCCGCACGCAGAACTCCACCCACAGCAGGTACTGGATCTCCTTGGCCAGCCCGAGGCGGGTGTAGAGGACGTCCGCGATGCGGTCGCCCGCGCGGGCCCACGTCGTGATGCCGAACTCGAGGTCGTCGCCGGCCGCGCCCACGTCCCGCGCCGAGAACTCGATCTGGCCGGCCTCGAGGTGCCCGGTCAGGGTGCCGAGACGGAACGCCGACGGCTCGCGGGAGAGCACCCGCACCGGCCCGTCCCACGGCCCGGGCATGCGCACGACGAGCTCCTCGCCGACGGTCATCGCGCCGCCCGCGGCCACGTAGTCGAACCGCGCGACGCCGGGCACCACGCAGCGGTTCATGTCGCGGGCGATCGCGTCGACGAGGTCCGCGGCGCGGCGCCGCGCGCCGGTGACGCGCACGCGGAACTCGCGGTGCAGCGCCGGCCCGAAGCCCTGCTCGAGGGGCTGGTCGCGGTCGGTGCCGTCGGCCAGCGGCGCCGGCAGGTCGCGGTGGTCACCGATCTCCTCGACGACGTGCACCGGGACGTCGGGGCGCACGCAGCGCCACGCGACCCCCGCCAGACCGCGCGGGAGCCGGGTGAGCATGAGCGCCTCGCGCACGACCTGCCGGGGCCCCGGGATCCAGTGCGAGGTGCCGAGGGAAGCATCCGCCATGGACCGGACGTACCCCGGCCGGCGCGAATCCACCGGTGATCTCAGCCGGGGACGGCGGCGACCCCGGCGCGGCGGCGGGTCTCGCAGTGCACCTTGAGGTCGTCGCCGAGGGTCCGCAGGTGTGCCTCGGTGGTGCGCGCCGTCACCCGCGCCACCGGCGTGCCCACCCAGCCGCTGCGCTCGTGGGTCACGACGAGGCGGCTGCGCGACGCCGTCCCCGCGACGCGGGAGAGCACGAACCGCACGCTCGCCCGGCCGCCGAGCCCCTCGCCGTGCAGGGCGAGGCGGTGGCGCCGCGGCTGGAAGTCCCGGACGTGCCACGTCCGCTCGGGCAGGCGGGGCGCCCGCAGCCGGGCCACGGCGCCGAGGCCGAGCGTGCCGCCGCCGACGAGGGTCGCCTCCCGGACGGCCGTGGTCCACCGCGGCCACCGGCCGAGGTCGATGAGCACCGCCCAGACGTGCTCCGGGCACGAGTCGATGTCGACCGCGATCTCGCAGCGCATGGCTCGCCTCTCCGGTGAGGTCCCCCGACGTGCACCCACGGTAGGCGGCGGTCCGCCCTCGGACCAGCCCACCCCGTCGGACGCCCGTCAGGCGGTGACGGCGGCCCCGCGTCGCCCGAGGCCGATGCCGGTGAGCCCGGCGCGGCGCAGGGTGGCGGGGTCGAGCAGGTTGCGGGTGTCGATGACGGTGGGCTGCTTCATCACCCCGGCCATCGACGCCCAGTCCAGCGTGCGGAACATCGGCCACTCGGTGAGCACCACCAGCGCCTCCGCGCCCTGCGCCGCCTCCAGCGGGTCCGACACCAACCGGATCCCGTCGATCTCCCGGCCCCCGGGCCCCTCGCTCACCCCGAGCACCGTCTTGTCCGGATCGGCCGGGGCGGTGGGATCCGTCGCCAGCGCCGGGTCGTAGCCCACCAGCTCCGCCCCCGCCTGGCGCAGCAGCGCCGCGATCGCCAGCGCCGGGGAGTCCCGCAGGTCGTCGGTGCCCGCCTTGAACGTCAACCCCAAGAGCCCCAGCCGCACCCGCGTCAACGACCCCGCCCGCCGGCCGGTCACCGCCTGACGCACCTTGTCCACGATCCGCTGCCGCTGCCGGGTGTTCGTGTCGATCGTCGCGCGCAGCAACCGGAACTCGAAGTCCGCCGCGTCCGCCACCTGCAGGAGTGCGTGCGTGTCCTTCGGCAGGCACGACCCGCCCCACCCCGGACCCGGCGACAGGAACGCCTGCCCGATCCGCCGGTCGTAGCCGATCCCCTCGGTCACGTCCCCGATGTCCGCCCCGACCCGCTCGCACAGCTCGGCCATCGCGTTCACGTACGACAGCTTCATCGCCAGGAAACAGTTCGCCGCGTACTTCATCAGCTCCGCCGACGCCGCATCGGTCAGCACCGTCGGCGCCCCCAACCGGGCGTACAGCGCCGCCACCCGCTCCGCGGCCTCCGCGGTGTCACACCCCACCACGATCCGGTCCGGGTTCAGGAAGTCGTGCACCGCCGAGCCCTCCCGCAGGAACTCCGGGTTCGACACCACCGCCACATCCGCCCGGTCCAGCAGCTCCGCGGTCCGGCCCGCCGTCCCCACCGGCACCGTCGACTTGTTCACCACCACCGCACCCGCCGCCAACAGCTCACGGGTCTCCTCGACCACCACCTCGACCGCCCGCAGATCGGCCACCCCACCCACACCCATCGGCGTCGGCAGGCACAGGAACACGATCTCCGCGTCCAGCCCCTCGGCCCCCGCGTCCGCCGGGAACCCCGCCGACACCGCCGACGCCGCCCCCACCACGAACGACAACCGCCCCGCCGAGACCTGCTCGACCACCATCTCGGCCAGTCCCGGCTCCACGATGTCCACCACACCCCGGCGCAGCCGCTCCACCTTCGCCGCGTCGATGTCGGCACACACCACCTGGTGACCCAGCGACGCCAGACACGCCCCCGTCGTCAACCCCACGTAACCGGCCCCCACCACGGCCACCCGACGTGTGAACACGGCGATCCCCCCTCAACGTCCGCGGGCCGTCGATCCTCGCCCGATCGGGGCCACACGCTGCCAGATCGCGCAACACGGACGGTGTCCCGGTCCGGCAGCTCACAGCCCGCGCTGGGAGGCTCCCGTGCCATGGCGACCGAACCGGTCGACCTCCGCGGGTCGGAGGCCACGCTCCTCGTCACGCTGACCCTGCGCGCGCGGGACGCCCGCTCCGCGCACCCGGTGCTGGGTGACCCGTACGCCGGGCCGGCGCTCGCGCGCATCCGCCACGACCCCGGCCCCTGGCGGTGGTTCTCCTCGGACACCGCGACGATCACCGCGCGCGCCCGCTGCCTCGACGCCTGGACCGCGGAGTTCCTGGCCGCGCACCCCGACGCCCAGGTGCTGCACCTGGGCTGCGGGCTCGACAGCCGCCCCCTGCGCCTCGCGCGGCCCGCCGGGTCGCGCTGGCTCGACGTCGACGTGCCCCGCGTCGCGGACCTGCGCCGCCGCGTCTACGAACTGCCCGACGACGTCGAGACCGTCGCGTCCTCGGTGACCGACCACGACTGGTGGGACCGGGTCGACCCCGACCGCCCGACGCTCGCGGTGGCCGAGGGTCTGTTCATGTACCTCACGGCGCCCGAGGTGTACGACGTCGTCGGCCGGCTGCTGGACCACACCGCCCACGGGGAGCTCGCGTTCGACGCGGTGCCCCGCTGGATCGTGCCGGCGTCCAACGCCACGCTGGCCGCGCTCGGCATGGACGCCCGCTTCCGGTGGGGCTACGACGGCGACGAGCTGCGGCGCCGGTTCCCGGAGCTGCGCGAGCGCGACGACGTCACCGTCACCTCGCTCGCCGCCGACGCGACCCGCGGGGTGACGCACGCGCTGTACCGGGCGTTCGACCTCGCGCCCTACCTGCACGACGCGATGCGGCTGCACCGCTACGCGTTCTGAGGAGCGGTCCCGTCCCGGCGTCGCCGGTCGAGCAGCGTCTCGAGCAGCAGGAACGCGACGAGCGTCGCCCCCAGCAGCGGCACGACGGCGCCGACCACGATCGTCACGGCCCCGACGAGCAGCAGCAGGCCGCGCGGCAGGGTGCGCAGGACCCCGTCGGCGGGCACGTGCCCGGGACGCCGGCCGGGCCCGCGGCGGAACCACAGGACGTAGCCCCAGACCACGCCGCAGGCGAGGCCGAGCGCGAGCGCGCCGAGGACGACCTGGTTGGCCACGCCGAACAGGTAGCCCATGTGCGCGTCGATGCCCCAGGTGGCGAGCTTGGCCGCCAGCGGCCAGTCGTCGCCGCGCACGACGTCGGTGACCTGCCCGGTGGCGGGGTCGACGGCGATCGCGTCGTGGTGCTCGGGCCAGGTGCGGTCGACCTGCGCGACCGTCGTCGCGGTGCCGGGCCCGTCACCGGGCGTGATCTCGACCTGCCCGGTGAGGCCCGCCGCCGCGACGGCGCGGGCGGCGACGTCGAACGAGGCGGGGTCGACCTCGGCCCGGGGACCCGTCCCCGTCATGCCGCCGTGGTCGGCGTGCTCGCCGGACGACGGCTCGGGGACGGTCGCGGTGCCCGGCAGCGCCGTGCTCGGCTCGGGCGTCTCCCACGAGAGCTGCGCGCGCAGCAGGGAGATGTTGTCGCCGGCGTACGTCGACCACGTCAGCCCGGTGGCCGACAGGAACAGCAGCCCCGCCGCCGCCCACAATCCGACGACGGCGTGCCACGACAGCAGCCGGGCGCGGCGCCCGCCGGAGACGCGGGGCACGAGCAGCGCGACCGCGCGTTCCTTCCGACGCCGGCGCACGAGCCCGATCCACAGCGCGAGGCCGGCGAGCACGAGCACCCACAGCCACGACGCCGCGACCTCGGTGTAGAGCCGCCCGGCGTCGCCGAGGTGCAGGTTGCGGTGCAGCTGGTCGACCCAGGCGCGCAGGGGCATCGCCTGCCCGGAGCCGTAGGTCTCGAGGACGCCGTGCAGGGCGCCGGTGTGCGGGTCGACGAACGCGGTCCGGTACCAGCTCTCGGGCAGCGCCGGGTCGGTGGCGATGACCTGGGTGGTGGCGGTCGGCGTCGCCCCGGGGCGCACGGCGTGCAGCTCGGTGCCCGGCATCGCGTCGAGCCCGGCGCGCACCTGGTCGGCCAGCGGCACCTGCGCGGCGGAGGCGGGGACGGTGAGCTGGTCGCGGTAGACCACCGGCTCCAGCGACGGCATCAGCGTGTAGACGAACCCGGTCAGCGCCGCGACCAGCAGGAACGGGCCGACGAGCAGCCCGGCCCAGAAGTGGACGCGCAGCACCAGCGGGCGCAGCAGGGTCCAGGCGCCGGGGCGGGTCGGGGCGGCCGCCGGGGCCCGGTGGTCGACGGACACGGGGAGCCTCTCGGGGAGCGGTGCGTCAGTGCAGGAGCAGCATCAGCGCCATGCCGACGCCGGTGACGGCCTGGCAGCCGAGCTGGACGGCGGGCGCGTCGACGACGCGACCGACCAGGCCGGGCCCCGCGGCGGCGCCGGTCCCGCCACCGGCCGTCACCGTGGCCGGCACCCGCACGAGGGCGCCGACGGTGAGCGCGGCGTGCACGAGCAGGTAGACCGCCAGCGCCGCGGCCAGGGCGGAGAGCGCCAGCGGCGGCGGTGCGCCGTGGGTCATGCCGGGCATGCCGTCCATCCCCGCCATCGCCCCGCCGGTCGGGATCATCGCGGCGTACATGACGACCATGGCCGCGTTGGACAGCAGCAGGTGGGTCGGGTGGGCGGCGCAGCGGTCGCCGCCGATGGCCGAGCCGAGCGCCCGCCCGCGCCGCCGCAGCGCGACGAGGCGCACGCCCCACGCGGCACCGAGCACGCCGAACAGCACCGCACCCGTCGCCGGCGGCACCGCGTCCATGGTCGCGGGCAGCACCATGACCGCCATCCCGACGCCCATGACGACGTGGTTGGCCTCGGCCGCCGCCGGCGCGCCCTCGTGCCGGCCGCGCCGGCGCCACAGGCTCACCGTGCAGAGCACGGCGGCGGCGAGGAAGAGCGCGGCGAGGGCCCCGGCGAGGGGTGCGGGGGCGGTCATCGGGACCCGGCGAGCAGCTCGTCCAGGACCCCGGCGCGGGCGTCGTCCACGATCACGGCGAGCTGCGCGACGCTCATGCGGATCGCCGCGCCGAAGTCGTCGGTGATGACCACGCGGCGGTCGTCGTCGGCCGCCGGGTCGAGGTAGAGCTCGGGGCAGCCGCAGGAGCACTGGCCGCAGAACGTGGTGACGTGCTGCAGTCCGGGTACACCCTGCTCGGTCATCCCCTGCTCGGTCATCGCGGTCCTCCGTGCGTCTCGCTGACGGGTGGTGACGGTACGACGCCCCGGTCCCGCCGCAGCCTCCTCGCCCCACCGCTCCGCCCACTGCCGCCGGACGGGTGAGCGTTCTCAGTCGGACGCCCGCCGGTTCTCAGGCAGGTGCGGTATCCCGGTCGGGCCTCCGCTGGGCCCGGGGCCTACCGTCGAGGAGCACGGTAGGGACCGGTCCCGCCGCGTCCCGACCCGTTTGTCGGGACGGTCACGGTCGGGAACTCGCGGGCCCCCCGTGACGACCGCGCAGGGGACGACCGCGCAGGGGAACGGGGCGAGGAGGAGGGCCGGGCGTGGACGACGCCGCCATCACCGAGCTCGCGCTGCGCGCCCGTGACGGGCACCGCGACGCGGCCGGCGCGTTCGTCGCGGCCACCCAGGCCCAGGTCCACCGGCTGCTCGTGCACCTCGCCGACCCCGGCGTCGCCGAGGAGCTCGCCCAGGAGACCTACGAGCGCGCGCTCGGCGCGCTGCGCCGCTACCGGGGCGACGCGCCGGCCCGCAGCTGGCTGCTCTCGATCGCGCGCCGGGTGGCCGCCGACCACCTGCGCCGCCGCGCCCGCCGTCCCGTCACCCCGGCCGAGCCCGCCGAGGACGACCGCCCCCTCGGCCGGGCGCCGCGGACGGACCCGGCGGAGGCGGTGGCGCTGCGCCACGCCCTCGACGACCTCGACGCCGACCGGCGCGAGGCGTTCGTGCTCACCCAGCTCGTCGGGCTGAGCTACGAGGAGGCCGCGACGGTGTGCCGCTGCCCGATCGGCACGATCCGCTCGCGGGTCGCCCGGGCCCGGGCCGACCTCGTCGACGCCCTGGGCGAGCCCGAGCGCTCCCGCCGTTCGTCGGGATGACCGGGAACCGTCGGGGGACCGTGGACGACCGGCACGGTATGGACTGTGACGCGTGCCGGGAGGCGGTGTCGGCGGCGCTGGACGGCGAGTCCGACGCCGCCGAGGCGGCCCGCGTGGACGCGCACCTCGCCGGTTGCGCGGCGTGCCGGGCGTGGCAGCACGACGCCGCCGCCGTCACCCGCCGGGCCCGCACGGGCGTCGCCGACGCCGGGCACGACCTCGTCGCGGGCGTCGCCGGGGCCGCGCCCGGTCCGGGGGTGCGCCGGTGGGGCGCGGCGGCGCGCGCCGGGCTGGGCGTCGTCGGGGCCGTGCAGGCCGTCGTCGGTGCGACCGCGCTGGTCGGCGCCGCTGCGCACCACGACGCCGACGCGATGACGGACCCGGCGATGGTGCTCGGCGCGGGGATGGCCCACGCCACGCACGAGAGCGCGGCGTGGAACCTCGCGCTCGGCGTCGCCTTCCTCGCCGGCGCGCTGTGGACCCGCCACCTCGCGGGCCTGCTGCCCGTGCTCGGCGCGTTCATCGCGGTGCTGGCCGTGCTCAGCGGGATCGACCTCGTCGCGGGGCGGGTCGAGCCGGCCCGGGTGGTGTCGCACGGCGTGCTCGTCGTCGGGTTCCTGCTCGGTCTCGCCGTCGTCCGCGCCGCCCCGCGCCCGGGTGCCGGCCCGTCCCCCGGCGGGCGGTGGCGCGCCCCGCGGCGCGCCGCACAGCACACCGCCCCACACGGCCCCCCGACCGCCACCGGCGCACCCTGGGAGCGTGAGTCCGACGTCGCGTGACGCGTCCGGGGGTGGGGCGAAGGACGCCCTCGCGCCGCCCGACGGAGCGAGGGGCGCCCTCGCTCCCGCCGTCCTCGCCCTCGTGGTGGCCGGCGTCGTCGTCGGGGTGCTCGTGCGCGGGGCGGCGCCGTTCGCGTCTCTGGGGGTCGACGCGCCGTCGGTCGCGGTCCGGGTGGCGACGCCGCTGGCCCGGCTGCTCGTGCTGCTCGCGGCCGGGACGTGCCTCGGCGGGCTGGTCGGCGCGCTCGTCGCCCGGCCCTCGACCGGCGGCGCGCGGGTGCTCGGCGCGCAGGGCTACCGGGCGGTGCGCCTGGCCGGGACCGCGGCCGCGGTGTGGGCCGTCGGCGCCCTGGTCGCCGCCGCGGGCGCCGTCCTCGGGGGCACCGGCGGCGACCCGCGCGTGCTCGCCGTGCCCGGCGCGTTCCTCGACGCCGCCGGCGCGCTCGAGGAGCCGATGGGCTTCCTCGTCGCCGCCGTCCTGGCCGCCGTCGTCGCCGTGGTGTGCCGGATGACGCTGTCGTGGCGCACGGCGGCCGGGATGGTGCCGCTCGCCGCGCTCGGGGTCGTTGCGCCGGTCGTCACCGGGCAGGTGGCGAGCGCCGGCGCCGGGCACGACATCGCCACCGACGCCGCGCTGCTCGCCGCGCTCGCGGCCGCGGTGTGGACGGGTCTCGCCGTGCTGGAGACGCTCGCCCCCGGGCCGGACCGCGCCGTGGCGGCGCGGGCACGGCCGGTGGCGCTGGCGGCGGCCGGCGTCGCGGTGGCCGTCGCCGCGGTCAGCGCCGTCGTCCTCGTCCGCGGTGCGTGGCTCTCGGTGCCGGGAGTGCTCGCGCTCGCGGGGCTCGCGCTGCTGGCCGTCGCGGCGGTGGCCACGTGGCGGGCCCGGGTGCCCGGCCCGGCGGTGCTCGTCCCCCTGCTGGCCGTGGCGGGGGCGGCGGCGCTGGCGGCGACCGAGCCGGCGCCGGCCTTCGGGGTGCCGACGACGATCCAGGAGACGCTGCTCGGCTACGTCCTCACGCCGCCGACGACGCTCGGCCTGCTCGGGCCCGGGCGGCTGAACCTGCTCTGGGCGGTCGTCGCCGTGGTGCTGGCGGGCGCCTACCTGCTCGGGGTGCGGCGGCTGCGCGCCCGGGGCGACGCGTGGCCGGTCGGGCGCACGGCCGCGTGGAGCGCCGGGTGCGCGCTGCTGGTGTGGGCCACGAGCTCGGGGCTGGGCGCGCACGCGATGGCGACGTTCAGCGCGCACATGGGCCTGCACATGCTGCTGTCGATGCTCGTGCCCGTGCTGCTGGTGCTCGGCGGCCCGGTGACGCTCGCGCTGCGCGCCCTGCCGGCCGGCGAGACCGTCGACGGCCCGCGGGACCGGCTGCTGTCGCTGGTCGACGCCCCGCTGCCGCGGCTGCTCACCCGGCCCGTGGTGGCACTGGTGCTGTTCGTCGGCTCGTTCTACGTCCTGTACTTCTCGCCGCTCTACGCCGACGCGCTGCCCTACCACTGGGCGCACCAGGCGATGTTCGTGCACTTCCTGCTGACCGGTTACCTGTTCTTCTGGCCGATCATCGGCGTGGACCGCTCGCCCCGCCCGCTGCCCCACCTCGGCCGGCTGGCGCTGCTGCTCGCGTCGATGCCGTTCCACGCGTTCTTCGGCGTCGCGCTCATGGGCGCGGCGACGGTGATCGGCGAGCAGTACTTCCGCCAGCTCGCGCTGCCGTGGGTGCCGGACCTGCTCGCCGACCAGTCCCTCGCCGGCGGTATCGCGTGGGCGTCCGGCGAGGCGCCGCTGCTCGTGGTGCTCGTGGCGCTGCTCGTGCAGTGGTCACGCGCCGACCAGCGCGACGCCACCCGCCGCGACCGCCACGCCGACCGTGACGGCGACGCCGACCTCGCGGCGTGGAACGCCATGCTCGCGGACCTGGCCCGGCGTCGCTGAGACCTGCTCCCCCACACCAGGAGGTTCCCCCCCATGGCCACGCGCTCCAAGCGCCCCGCTCCGGCGACGACGAAGCCGAAGACGTCCTCGCGGACGCCCATGATCGTCGGGGTCGCGGTGGTGCTGCTCGTCGCGATCGTCGTGATCGGCGGCGTCCTGCTCTCCGGCAACTCGTCGGAGGGCCAGGGCCAGGCGATCCCGGTCGCCCCGGCGCCGGCGCAGTACGCGACGACGGTCGCCGGCGGCGTCGTCACCGCGGGCGGGGCGGCCCCGCACACGATCGACCTCTACGAGGACGCCCAGTGCCCGGCGTGCCAGTCGTTCGAGGAGAGCTACGGCCCCCGCATCGCCCAGGCGATCGCCGCCGGGCGCGTCCAGGTGCGCTTCCACATGGTGAACCTGCTCGACCAGCGCTCGAACCCGCCCGGCTACTCCACCGCCGGCGGCAACGCGATGATCTGCGCCGCGGAGAACAACGCCTTCCCGGCCGTGCACACCAGCCTCTACGCCGCCCAGCCGCCCGAGGGCGGGCGCGGCTACGACACCGGCCAGCTCGTCGACCTCGGCCAGCGTGCCGGCGCCGGCCCGGGCTACGCCGACTGCGTGACGAGCAACCGCCACGGCGCCGAGATCGCCGCGAACTTCCAGCAGGCCTCGACCGACCCGGCCCTGCAGCGCCAGGGCTCCTTCGGCACGCCGACCATCGTCGTCGACGGCAAGCTGCTCCAGCAGCAGAGCGGCGACCTCGACGCGGTCCTGGGCTGACCGCTGCGCACCCGAGATCACCAGGCCGACAGGCACTCGCGGGGGTCCGCTCACGGATGTCCTGACCCGGCGCCCAGGGTGCACCACGTACTCCTGATCACCAGGCCGGCCCGACGAACTCCCGCGCTCAAGATCACCAGGTCGAAAGGCACCGCTCGGATGCCGGGTCAGGTGGCTTTCGACCTGCTGATCACCGGGAGGGGCCGCGCAGGCGCAGGCTCGACGACACGACGAGCAGCGACGACAGCGCCATGGCGAGGCCCGCGAGGAGCGGGTTGAGCAGGCCGGCGACGGCGAGGGGGATCGCCGCGACGTTGTAGCCGAACGCCCAGCCGAGGTTCACGCGGATCGTCCGGTGCGTGGCGCGGGCGAGCGCGAGGGCCTCGGGGACAGCCGTGAGGTCGTCGCGCACGAGGATGACGTCGGCGGCCTCGAGCGCGACGTCGGTGCCGGTGCCGACGGCGAGGCCCAGGTCGGCGGCGGCGAGGGCGGGGCCGTCGTTGACACCGTCGCCCACCATCGCCACGACCGCGCCGGCCGCCCGCCGCTCCGCCAGGAACGCGAGCTTCCCCTCGGGCAGGACGCCGGCGACCACCTCGTCGATCCCCACGGCGTCGGCGACCGTGCGGGCCGCGCGCTCGTGGTCGCCGGAGAGCAGCACCGGGTGCAGGCCGGCCGCGCGCAGCGCCGCGACGGCCGGGGAGGCGCTGGGCTTCACCTCGTCGGCGAGCACCACCGCGCCGCGCACGACGTCGTCCCACCCGACGGCGACGACCGTGTGCCCCGCGGCCTCGGCCCCCGACCACGCCCCCGCCAGCGCGGACGGCACCCCACCGGAGAACAGGTCGACGCGCCCCACCGTCACCGTCACCCCGTCGACCACCGCCCGGGCACCGAGCCCGGGCAGGGCGACGAAGTCCTCGGGCTCGGGGGGCAGCGCCGCGGCCTCCGCGACGATCGCCGCCGCGATGGCGTGCTCCGAGCCCCGCTCGACGGCCGCCGCGCGCTCCAGCACCGGACCGGGGCCCAGGACGGCCACCACCGCCATCCGCCCGGTGGTCAGCGTCCCGGTCTTGTCGAGGACGACGGTGTCGACGCGGCGGCTGGTCTCCAGCGCGTGGTGCCCCTTGAGGAAGATGCCCCGCCGGGCGCCGCGGCCCGAGGCGACGACCATCGCCATCGGCGTCGCCAGCCCGAGCGCACAGGGGCAGGCGATGACGAGCACCGCCAGGGCCGGCGAGAACGCGCGCGCGACGTCGCCGGTCCCGAGCCACCAGCCCAGGCCGGTGAGCAGCGCGAGCACGACGACCGCCGGCACGAACCACGCCGAGATGCGGTCGACGAGGCGCTGGACGTCGGCCTTGTCGGCCCGGGCGTCGCGGACCAGGCGCACCATGCCCGCCAGCGCCGTGGCCTCCCCGACGGCGGTGGCCTCGACGACGAGGCGCCCCGAGGTGGCGACGGTGCCGCCGACCACCCGGTCGCCCGCCCCGACGTCCTCGGGCACCGGCTCACCGGTCAGCATGCTGCGGTCCACCGCCGAGCGCCCGGACACCACGCGCCCGTCCGCGGCGACCTTCTCGCCCGGCCGCACCACGAACCGCGCCCCGACGCCCAGCTCCGCCACCGGGATGCGCCGCTCGGCGCCGTCCTCGTCGAGCACGGCGACGTCGCGGGCCGCGAGCCGCGCCAGCGCCGCCAGCGCGTCCCCTGACGCCCGCCGCGCCCGGCGCTCGACGTAGCGCCCGGCGAGCACGAACGTCGTCACCCCGGCCGCGACCTCGAGGTACACCGGCCCCGCCGGGTGCAGCAGCAGCTCCCAGGTGCTGCCCGTGGGCGCCACGGACGCGCCGAGGAGCACGGCGCCCAGCGACCACACGGTCGCGGCGGCGATCCCGAGCGACACCAGCGTGTCCATCGAGCTCGTGCCGCGGCGCAGCCCCGCCAGCGCCCGGCGGTGCAGCGGCCACGCCGACCAGAGCACCACCGGCGCGGCCAGCGCGGCGAGCAACCACGGCCAGCCGGGGAAGCGCAGCGAGGGCACGGCGGTCATCGCCAGCGCGAGGTCGGCGACGGGCACGAAGAGCGCCGCCGCCACGACCAGCCGGCGCCAGAGATCGCGCAGCTCGGCGTCGTCGGCCGGTTCCTCAGCCGGATCCGACGGCGGCCGCGCGGGCCGCGCGGTGTAGCCGAGCTTCCCGACGGTGTCGACGACGGTCGCGGTGGTGACCTCCGGCGAGCTGATGACGACGCGCGCGCCCTCGGCGGCGTAGTCGACCGACGCGTCGACGCCGTCGAGGCGGTTGAGCCGGCGCTCGATGCGCGCCGCGCACGCGGCGCAGCTCATCCCGCCGATCTCGAGGTCGAGGACCGTGTCGGCGGACGGGAGGGTGGAGGTCACAGGCCCACCAGCCCGGCCGCCCAGGCCGGGAACGTGGCCACGATCGCGACGACGATCGCCAGGTACCAGGCGGCGAGCCCCCAGCCGTGCCGGCGCGCGAAGCCCGGGCCCGCCGGGGCGCCGCCGAGGTTCCCCGCGCGCAGGTCGGCCACCGTGGTGAACCAGAACATCGCGATCACCGCGACCCAGGCCACCATGCACCACGGGCAGAGCGCGCCGATCACCACGAGGCTCTGGACGATCAGCCAGTGCGCGAACAGCAGGCCGAGCGTCGTGCCGGCCTGCAGGCCCCACCACGCCCAGCGGGGCAGCGCCACGCCGCCGAGCAGCAGGGCGCCCATCGCGGCGGCGACGGGGAAGGTCAGCAGGCCGATCACGGGGTTCGGGAACCCGAGCACCGACGCCTGCCAGGTCTTCATGATCGTGCCGCACGCCAGGACCGGGTCGATGCTGCAGGACGGCACGAACGCCGGGTCCTCGAGCAGCGCGATCTTGTCGAGGAGCAGGACCAGCGCGACGACGGCGCCGACCAGCCCGCCGGCGAGCAGCACGGCGCCGACCGCCCGCTGCGGCACGACCTCCGCGGTCGGGGCCTCGTGCCGCGCCTCCATCACGTCCACGCCCCCATCGTCCCCCTCCCGGGCACGGGCGGCGACGACGGGCAGGACGTCGGTGGGCGCGGCGGAGAGCGGTGTCGTGGCCATCACGCTGCGGGTCGTCGGGGCGGCGGGCGGAGTTCCCGTCAGGCCGATGACGTGATCGCCCCGACGTAGTCGGCCGGCGTCACCCCGGACCGCGGGGTGTGCAGGTCCTCCTCGAACGCGAGGGTGAACGCCGCCAGGCCGCAGGCGCGGGCGTAGGCGGGGGCGCGGCGGACCTGCTCGATCTCGGGGTCGGAGTCGGGGACGCCGCCGGTCGTGCCGCCGGGGGGCCCGGGGTTCTCGCCCACCACCGCCAGCCCGGCCCGGGCGGCCTGGGCGCGGGCGAAGCGCAGGTTCGACCAGCGTTCGACGCGGGTCGTCGGGTCCAGCGACGTCGCGGCGTCCTCGGGGGTGCAGAGGTCCTCGGGCGGGTCGAGCGCCCGCGCGCGGACGGCGGAGGCGTCGTCGACCGAGGTGAGGTCGACGACGACCGCGCCGGGCACCGCCTCGGCCAGGGCCGGCATCGCGGCGACGTGGTCGAGCCCGCGGCCCAGCGACCCGTCCCGGTCGCCGTGGCCGTCGAGCAGCGTGCCGACCGCCACCGACCGGTCGGCGGGCAGCACCCCGCGCCCCGCGGTGGGCAGGTGCACCTCGCCGGCGAAGCCCGCCGCCCGCAGCACCGTGGCCTGCCCCGCGAGCGCGGTCACGAGCGCCCCCGAGTACCAGCCGAACCACCGCGACGCGTCGGCGGCGGTCACCGCGCGGCCCTGCCACGCGGCGGTGCCCGGCACCCAGCCCGGCAGCGGCGTCCGGGCCTGGCCCGGCGCCAGGTCGGCGCCGGTCTGGGCGGGCGCGCCGAACGCCCACCAGGAGTTGAGGCCGTACCCGGACTCCTGCGGGCCCGGGTAGCCGATCTCGCCCGCGGCGCTGGTGCCCACCCGGATGCCGGTGAGGCGGGCGGCGGGGACGGCGGCGACGAGCCGGGTCAGGTAGTCGTCGAGGGCGGCGCGGGGGGCCGCGGCGAACACGAGGTCCAGCCCGCCGGTCCGCGGGGCCGCGCCGCGCTGGTCGCGCAGCAGGGCGTCGGGCAGCGCGCGCACCCACGACGGCGGGTACTGCGTGCCCGTCCCCAGCACGACCCGCCGGCCCGCGTCGAGGCACCGGCCGACGCGGGCGGCGAGCTCGGCCACCGCGCCCGGGTCGAACGCGCCGGGCACCGGCTGCAGCCGGTCCCAGTAGGCCTCGACCACCGACACGGTCAGGCCCGCGTCGCGCTGGGCGGCGAGCCGGTCGGGCGCGCAGGTCGAGTCGACGACGCCCCACGCGGGCTCCGCGGCGGGAGCGGCGTAGGACGGGCACGCCGCGCCGGTGAGGAGCACGCCCACGAGCGCCACGGCGAGCGCCGGCCCGACGCGTCTCACCGTCCGGTCCGGGCGCCCGCCGACCCGGGGGACGCGGCCCGCTCCTCGACCGCCTCCTCCGTGCGCTCGGTGACGGGCTCGGCCGGTGCCCGGCGCGGCCGCTTGACCAGCGAGCGCATGATCCGTTGCCCGGGCCGCTCGACGAGCACGAACGCGAGCCAGCCGCACACCAGCACGCCGACGAGGAGCAGGACGATCCCGAGCCAGCCCCAGGCACCGGGGAACGTCCGCGGGTTGATCAGCAGCGACGACCCGAGCAGCCACGGCACGTGGGTGAGGAACACCGCGACGCTCAGCTCGCCGGCGAGCATGCTGAAGCGCGTCGACAGCACGCGGTCCAGCCACCCGCGCTCCTCGCCGAGGGCGAGCACCGTCAGACCGGCGACCGGCAGGGCGTACATCGTCGACAGGCCCAGGTTCGAGGTCAGCACGATGAGCCCGAACCCGGCGAGCGCCAGGGGGCCGGTGACCCGCCCGGCGAGCTCGGGCAGGCGCCGGTCGACGTGGAGCAGCTGCTGCAGGCACGCCCCGGCGAGGAAGAAGCCGATCGCCCGCGGCAGCGGCATGGCGTAGGTGATCGTCCCGTCGTCGAACCCGATGACCGAGTAGGCCACCAGCGGGATCGCGCACGCCACGAGGTAGCCGACCACCACGGCCGTGCGGGTGCGCAGCGCGAGCACCAGCGGCTGGAGCAGCGGGATGAGCAGGTAGCACAGCCACTCCGCCGACAGCGACCACACGGGCCCGTTCCAGGTCAGGGCGTCGGCGCCGCCCCAGCCGGAGGTCAGCGTGAGCTGGCGGAGCAGGTCGACGCCCAGGTCGCCCCCGTGCGGGATCTCGCGGCCGATCGCCCGCGCGCCGAGCACGGCGCCGACCAGCACGGCGAGCACCGCCAGGTGCACCGGGTAGAACCGCGACAGGCGGGCCCACAGGAACCGGCCGTAGACACTCCAGCCGGGCCAGCGCGCGAAGACCGTGCGGTAGCCGGCGGTGACCACGAAGCCGGACAGCACGAAGAACAGGTCCAGCGCGACGTAGGCGTGGTGCCAGATCGGCAGGAAGAAGCCCCGGGTCGCCGGCGCCAGCGCGATCGCGAACGGAGCCAGGTGCACCGCCACCACCACGAGGGCGAGGTAGCCGCGGATGCCCACCAGGCTCTGGATCAGACCCTTGCCCCGGCTCATCGCGGCGGCCCCGGGGCGACCGGCGGGGTGCCGTCGAGCGGCTGGTTGAGGTCGTAGAGCCGCAGGTCCCCGGCCGTGCGCCCGTGCGCGGTGAACACGAGCGTGTAGCGGCGGGCGAGCTCGTCGAGCAGTTCGGGCGGGGCGGGGGCGAGGCCCTGCTCGGTCAGCTCGGTCGAGACCAGCGCGTAGCGGGAGAACGTCCGCCGCGCCGAGTCGATCGAGTCCAGCTCGTGGATGCCGTAGCCCGGCAGCACGAACTGGGCGGTGTGCTCCCCGACCGCGATCTCGTTCTGGACGTCGATGGTCGCGTACATGTACTCCACCAACCGGAGATAGGTGTCGTCGCGATCGGTCCGCAGCGTCGACCAGATGATCGCCGAGGACGTCAGCACGAGGGTCACGACGACGGTCAGGGCGATGCGGGCGCCGGTGCGCCACGACGCCATCTGCGTGACCAGCATGGCCACGACCACCGTCGACGGGACCGCGAGCAGGTAGAACGTCTGCTCCTCGACCTCGCCGAGGCCGAACGTGTAGACGATCGCGGCGAGCACCCCGGCCAGCCAGCAGGTCAGCAGGCCGAGGTCGTCGCCGTCGCCGCGCAGGGCGTGCGACCCGTGCGTGCCCTCCCGCCCGACGCGCAGCGAGCGCCAGCCGATGAGCAGGTAGGACGGGAAGAACCACACGCCCTGGGCCAGCAGCCGGTCGGTGAACGACGACGAGTGCGGGGCGTT
Source organism: Actinomycetospora chlora (assembly GCF_039542135.1). Lineage (NCBI taxonomy): Bacteria > Bacillati > Actinomycetota > Actinomycetes > Pseudonocardiales > Pseudonocardiaceae > Actinomycetospora > Actinomycetospora chlora. Next base: position 103,907 of record NZ_BAABHO010000001.1, on the reverse strand, counting down.
GAAGCCGGTCTGCTTGATGATCCCGACCGCGCGCAGCGTCCCGGCGATCGTCTGGTCGAACCACGGCCCGACGTTGCCGGTGGCGAGCACCCAGACGACGTACGTCGCGTAGACCGAGGCCTGCACGGCGAGGACGCCGAGCGCCTCGCGGCGTCGCAGCCCCCACGACGTGACGAACATGATCAGCAGCGGGAACGCGGTGATGAGCGCGGCGGTGCTCTTCGTCGTGATCGCGATGCCCCACGCGACGCCGCCGACGGCGAACCAGGCCAGGCGGGCGCTCCGGGACGTCCGGTCGACCGCCACCAGCAGCGCGAGGACGCCGGCGAGGATGCCGAACATCATCGGCGCCTCGAGCATCAGGCGGCTGTCGAAGCGCACGACGAACGGGTCGAGGGCGTAGACGAGCCCGGCCAGCAGGGCGGCCCACGGCCCGACGACGCGGCGGGCGATGCCCACGACGAGCAGGACGTTCGCCGCGGCGAACACCAGCTCGACCGGCCGCAGACCGAGCACGAACTCGACCGTCATGTGGTCCACGGGCTGGCCGATGACCAGCCCGAGGAGCGCGAAGAGCAGGGGCGGGTGCAGGAAGAACGGCTCGTCGAAGAGCTCGGGGCCGTGCCCCGCGGCGAACGAGTTGCCGACGTCGGCGTACTGGATCTCGTCCATGAACAGCTCGTACGCCGTGCCCTGGTGCCAGGCGCGCAGCGCGACGGTGGCCCCGGCGAGCAGTCCCAGGAGCACCCAGAACAGCACCCGGCTCCCGGGGCCGGGCCCCTCCTGGCGGTCCCGCACGGTGCGGCGGTCGCCCCGGCCCGCGGCCGGGGGCTCGGGATCGCGCTCGGGGTGCAGGGTGCGCGTGATGGGGTCGCGGGCGGGCCGCTCGGTGAGCGGCACGAGCGCGGTGAGGGAGCCGCTGCGGGCGGCGCCGGCGGTCATGACGAGTCCTCCCGGGGGAGCGCGACGGGTCGCGGGAAGCGGGTCGTGACGTCTGCGGTGTCGGGGGTCTCCTCGCCGGTGGTCTCCTCGGGGTGCTCGCCCGGCCGCCCGGCCGCGGCGCGCAGGACGGCGGCCTGGGCGCGGGCCAGCGCGTCCCAGTCGTGGACGGCGGCGATCGCGGGACCACGCTCCGCGGCGCGCTCGCGCAGGCCCTCGCAGCGCGCGACCGCGGCCAGGGCCGTGGCCAGGGCCGTCACGTCGGCCCCGTGGTCACCGGTGTAGGGCACGAGCACGCCCGCCTCGGGGGCGACGACCTCGCGCAGGCAGGGGATGTCGTAGGCGACGACGGCGGTGCCGCAGGCCAGGGCCTCGGCGGCGACGATGCCGAAGGTCTCGAAGCGCGACGGCACGACGGCCAGGCGCGCGTTGGCGACGAGGTCGTACTTCTCCTCGCCGGCCACCCAGCCCGCGAAGTGCACGGAGTCGGCGACGCCGTGGCCCTCGGCCCGCGCGCGCAGCGCGGCCTCGTCGGGCCCGGTGCCGGCCAGCACGAGCCGGCCGCCGACCTTCCCCGCGACGCGCGCCCACGCGTCGACGAGCAGGTCGAGGCCCTTCTGCGCGGTCTCGAGCCGCCCGACGAACACGACGTCGGTGCCCTCGCCGCGCCGGCGCGGGCGGAACGCCTCGGCGTCGACGCCGTTGCCGATGACCGCGATCTCCGCGCGGCGGTTGGTCGCCCGCAGCGCGTCGGCCACGCCCTGCGACATCCCGACGAACCGCCGGTGGCTGCGCACCCCGAGGTGCTGCACCCAGTGCACCGGCACCCGGTACTGCGCCGCCTTCTCGCGGGCGTTGAGCCACTGGACGATCGCGACGGTGGGCGCGGGCGACCACCACGGCACGGCGAGGGAGGAGATCGGGGCGAAGAAGTCCTCGACCACCACGTCGGCCTCGACACAGCGCACGAACCACGGCACGCCGGCCACGTAGCCGAGCAGGCGGGTCAGGCGGTTCGCGCCCCGGCCGGTGTGCACCCAGCGCAGCGACCCGTCGCCGAGGTACTCGGTCCGGTCGCGGGCGCCGGGCCAGCCCTGGACGACGACGGTGAGGTGGTGCCCGTCCGCGGCCAGGCGCCGGTCGATCTCGGCGGTGCGCTTGGCCCCGCCGCCCGAGCCCGGCATCTCCGGGTCCTCGAACGCCAGGTGCAGCACGTGCAGCCCCGCGGGTGACGACCGGAGCGCGCCCCGCGGGTCGGCCGCAGCGCGCACCCGCCCGGCCAGCGCGGGCAGCCCCACCACGACCATCCCGACGACGACGACCGCGGGCAGCCACAGCACCATCAGCCCGCGCGTGAGCTCGAGCAGCCCCAGCACGACGGCGGCGTAGAGCACGCCGCGCGCCGCCGACCAGCCCAGGCCCACCCCGGCCCGCCCGGCACGCGGGCGCCGGGGGAACCCGAGGACGGCCAGCGCCAGCGACCCGGCGAGCGCGCCGGCGGCGGCACCGACCGCGAGCCCCGCGGCGCCGGCGCGCAGGCCGAGCGCCACCCCGGCACCGGGCGCGACGGCCGCGAGCACCAGGGCGACGGCCAGCGAGCGGCGGGCGCCCACGGCGAGGAGCAGCGTCGCCAGCACGGTCGTCGCGCCCAGACCGAGGCCGGCGGCCGCGAGCGGGCCGAGCAGCGCCACCGACGGCGCGTAGGCGGCCGGCAGGACGAGGCCGACGATCGCGGCCGGCACCGTCGCGACCACCGCGGCGGCCGGCACGGCGAGGCGCACGAACGTCGTCAGCGCGTCGCGCAGGGCGCGGTCGCGGGCCTCCTCGGCCCCGTGCCGGGGCAGCGCGCGCAGCACCGGGAAGCTGACCAGCGCGGTCCCGACGGCGACGTAGACCGGCGCCTTGGCCAGCGTCGCGACGGCCTGGTAGCCCGCCGCGGCGACCACGCCGACCCGCGGGTCGTCGGCGACCGCGGCGACCGCGACGACGTCGGCGACCGCGAGGCCCGAGAGCACGAGCTGGACGGCCGCGACGCCGCCGGTCTCGGCCCAACGCGCCCGGTCGGTGAGCACGCGGCGGGCGCGGGCGAGCCCGGCGTCGGTGGGAGCGAGGGATTCCCTCGCGCCACCCACCCGCGCGCGCCCGGCGGCGAGCAGCACGACGACCGCGCCGGCGGCGAAGGCGCCGATCGCCCCGGCCGCCCCGGCGCCCAGCAGCACGACCCCGACGCTGACCACCAGCCGCACCGCGACCTCGGCGACGGTGAGCAGGGCGTAGCGCACGAAGCGCGACTCGCCCTGCAGGCGGCCCCAGACCGGGGCGATCGCGAACAGCGACCACGCCGCGGCGCCGGCGGCCAGGGCCGTCACCGCGGCCGCGAAGCCGGCGGTGACCGCGCCGAGCACGAGCCCGGCGACGAGCCCGACCAGCACGGACACCCCGCGCGCGAACACCAGGGCATCGCGGCGCGCGGCGCTGCCGGCGGGGTGGGCGCGCACGACGTGGGCGAGCGGCAACGGCACGAGCGCCGCCGACGCCACGCCGGCCGTGCCGACGAGCGCGGCGGCGCCGGCGAAGGCGGTGTACTCCGCGGGCGCGAGCAGGTGCGCCATGACGAGCGTGCAGGCGTAGCTCAGCAGCCCGACGAGGCCGGCCGAGGCCGACAGGAGGGTGGCGTGCCCGCCGGTGGCGGCCCCCGAGGCGGCCGGCGGGGTGCCCGCCCCGGTCACGGCCGGGTCGACGGCCGCGACCGGGGGGACGATCTCGGGGGCGACCCCGGTCATCGGCCCGCGCCGCGCGCCGCGGCGCGGGCGGCACGGGACTCGACGAGGGCGGGGCCACCGAGCAGCTCGTGGCGTGACGCGAGGCGCACGCGCGGATCGACCGCGCCGATGCGGGCGAGCACCGCGAGCGCGTCGACCTCGTCGCAGCCGCGCAGCAGGGCCGTCACCTCGCCGCCGGGCCCGGACCCCCGCACCGCGCACTCGTCGGTGAGGCGCAGCGCCGCGGCCGCGGCGGCCGGGTCGTCGTGGGTGAAGCGGGCCAGCACCGTCATGTCCGAGCGGGCCTGCCGGCGGGTCGCCGCCCGGCGCAGCGCCGAGCGGTCGGCCGGGGGCAGGTGCGTCTCCTCGGCCCCGGAGCGGTGGAACGCGCTGACCTCGGAGACGACGACGCCGGCCAGCAGCTCGGCGGAGCGGTCCCACGTGAAGCAGCCCGCCCAGGCGCGGCAGTCGTCGGCCACCTCGCGGGCCCGCGCGGGGTCGGCCAGCTCGCGCAGCACGCGGGGCAGCGCGGCGGCGAGGTCGTCGACGCCGTCGACCATCCAGCCGGTGGCGCCGTCGACCACGGAGTCGCGGATGCCGGGCGCCCGCAGCGCCAGGCAGGGCACGCCCTCGGCGGCCGCCTCGAGCACGACGATGCCCCAGCCCTCGCCCTCGGAGGTGCTCGTGGTCAGCCAGGCGCGGCTCATCAGGGCGTCGCGCTCGTCGTCCGGCAGCCGGCCGTGGAAGCGCACCACCCGCGCGAGCCCGAGCTCGACGGCCATCCGCCGCAGCGCGGTGAGCTCGGGCCCGCCGCCGATGACCTCGACGGCGAGGTCGGGGACGTCGGGCAGGGCGGCCGAGACGGCCTGCAGCAGCAGGTCGAGGCGCTTGTGGGGCACCAGGCGGCTGGTGACGACGATCGTCGGCGTCGCCGCGCGCAGCGACTCGCGGGGCGTCTCGTCGACGCGGTCGATGCCGCCGTTGGGCACGACCTCGATGACGTCGGCGATCTTCAGCCGGCGCCGCAGCTCCTGGCGGGTCGACGCGGAGACCGCGACGGTGCGGCGCCCGCGGTAGACCCGGCGCGCGACGCGGCCCTCGAGCAGGCGCCCGACGGCGGCGCCCGTGGGCGAGAAGCGGGTGGCGAACTGGTCCTGGTGGACGTGGTGCACCACCTGGACGACCGGGACGTCGCCGCGGGTGAACAGTGGTGAGAAGAACGGGATGCCGTTCTGGCAGTCGACGATGGCGTCAAACCCGCCGCCGCGGCGGACGAGGTCCATCGCGGCCCGGACATACACCGACAGCGCCCCGCCGGCACGGTGGATGCGGACGCCGTCGATCTCGTCGCGGGCCGACTGGCCGGCGTCGCGCGCGGTCAGCCAGGTGACCTCGGCGCCCGCGGCGACCCAGCGCTTCGAGATCTCGTGGGCGTAGGCCTCGGCGCCGCCGGCCTGCGAGTGCCGGACGTCGCGCCAGTTGAGGACGAGGAGTCGCCGGCCGGCCAGCCGGCTCAGCGCGCGGCCGCCGACGAGGACGGCTTCGCCGGTGGTGCGGTCGGTGGGGGTCCCCGCGGTGGGGTCGAGGGACGGGACGGTCGTGGTCATGCGGGGCTCCCGGCGGCGGCACGGTAGGTCGGGGTCGGGGTCGGGGTCGGGGTGTGGGACGGGCGGGCGTCACTCGGGCTCTCGGGGCGCCCGCCCCCGAGCTGGGCGTGCAGCCGCGCGACGGCGCTGAAGGCGGCGACCCCGTCGCGGACCGGGCTGAAGCTCGAGCCGGCGACGTCGGTCCAGGTCACGGAGATCTCGGCGATGCGGCCGCCGTCGTCGCGGACGTGGCGCAGCAGCTCGACGTCGAAGGCGAACCCGACCGACCGGGACCGCCACAGCGCCGACTGCACGGCGGCGCGGTCGAAGAACTTGAAGCCGCACTGGGTGTCGTGCACCCCCGGCAGCAGCGGCCGCGACAGCGCGCGGAAGGCGGCGCCGCCGAGGCGGCGGCCCAGGGGCTGGCGGCCCGCGATCTGCGCCCCCGGCGCGTGGCGCGAGCCGATCGCGGCGGCCGCGCCGGCGCGCAGGGCCTCCATGACCGGCAGGAACGTCTCCAACGGCGTCGAGAGGTCGGCGTCGGTGAAGCCGACGAAGCGCGACCGGCTGGTGCGCAGCCCGCGGTACACCGCGGCTCCCTTGCCGGCCTTCGAGCAGCCGATGGCGACGACCTCGACGCACCAGCCGGTGGCGACGTTGCAGGCGCGGCCGTCGACGGCCAGCACCGAGGCGGCGGTGTCGTCGACGCTGCCGTTGTCGACCACCACGACGCGCGAGGTCCACGGCTGCTCGGAGAGGAACGCGACCATCGCGGTGAGGGTCGCGGGCAGGCGCCCGGACTCGTTGTACGCCGGGATGATCACCTCGAGGTCCACGGGGCTGCGCAGGCCCCGCGGGTCGCGGCCGTCCTCCGGGCCCGCCGCGCCGTGACGGGCGGCCGCGGCGAGCGCGTCGCTCGCCTCCGACACGAGGACGGCCACCTCGCCCACGACGGCCTCGTCGACGGCGTCGACGAGCTCCGAGTGCCCGACGCCGGCGGCGACCTCGGCGGGGCCCAGTCCCCGGTCCAGGTCACGTGCGGGCGGTAGGGCTGGATGCGGTGCGGTCATGTCGCTCACCGGCTCTACTGCGTTCTGCACCCCCCAGGTATCGACCAGACAGCCCAACGCTTAACCCATCTGCTGCGCGGCTGTTCGGCGTATCGAGCGTTGATTCCCCTGGTCGAACGGTGGGCGTGGTCCGATCGGGCCGCATCGGCTCGCCAAAAGGTGTGCCCCTTCGGGTGAGGATCGCGGCGGCGTGTCGTCCACCGGACGAGCGGACGTCTTCGTCTGGCGGACAGCGACGGCGGCCGGTCGGGCTCCCCCGGACGACCGCACGGGCCCGGGAGGCCGCCGCCTAGACTCGGTCGGACGCGTCCCGCCCGGGACGGCCTGCAGGAGGAACCCGCACGGTGGAACGGCACGCCCGGACGGTGGCGCGATGACCCAGGCCAGCGAGGCCGCCGGACCGGCCGCGAACGCGACCGGCTCGCCGATGCCCCCGTACGGCTGGTTCGCCCGCCTGCGCGACGCGTGGCAGGCCCGCGCCGACGGGCGCGCCGGGCTGCCCAGCCTCGAGAGCGGCCGTCCGGCCGGCACACCCGCGCTCGAGGAGTTCCACCAGGACTTCCTCGCGCGCACGCACCGCGAGCGGCTGCGCCTCGACCTCGAGGTCGCGCCGATGCACGCGACCCGCGCCGCGCTGGCGACCCGCATCCCGGAGACCGAGCAGGCGCTCGTCCGGGTCCGCGCCCGGCTCGACGCCATCCCGGTGCTGCTCGAGCCCGAGGCGCTCACCGTGCGCCGGGGCGGCGAGGGTGAGACCGCCGAGGACGTCGTCGCCGCCCGGCGGGCGCGCGAGCATGAGGCCGTCCGCCGGCCGCTGGTCGACGAGGCGGCCCGGCTGCACGCCCAGCTCACGCAGATGCGCGTCGAGTACGCCCGGCTGGGCAGCACGATCCGGGCCTGCGAGCTCGTCGGCGCCACGCGCGTCCGGCGGCTGCACGCGCAGGTCATGCGCCGCGTCAGCGCCTACGAGCGCCACCTCGTGCGCCGCCACCCGGCGGGCGACCGCATCGGTCCGGCGCTGGCCGCCCAGCACCCGGTCGTGCCGGGCTGGGTCGCCGCCGCGGAGACCGCCGAGCAGGACGCGCCGGCCCCCACCGGCCCGCTGCCCGCCGTGCCCGGACCCACGCCGCCCGGCGACGGCCGCACCGACGCCACCCCGATCACCCCGTCCGCGCCCCGGCACGGCGCGACGACCCCCCAGGAGTAGCGATGGCCGCCCGCAGGTTCTGGCCCCGGCGCCGCGACGCGGACGCCGGCACCGACCGGCCCCCGACGCCCACGGCGCCGTCGGCCGGCAGCGCGCCCACGCCGCCGCCGTCCGGCGCTCCCCTGTCGAGCCTGCCCGGGGTGCCCACGACGCCGGGCTCGCCCGAGGAGCGCCGCTTCCAGCAGGTCTACGCGGCCGACCGGGTCGGGCCGATGCCCTACCCGAACCAGGCCACGCCCGACGTGGGCGCCGCCCGCGGCCGCGTGCGCACCCTCGTGCAGGAGCTCCTCGACGGCGTCGACGAGGGCACCGGTGGCGCGCTCGACCCGCTCATCGCCTCGTGGGCGTCCGGCTGGCTCTCGCGCATCGACTCCCAGCACGCCGACCACCAGGCCGTGGTCGACCGCCTCGTCGGCGGCGCCCGCCAGCAGCTGGCCGACGCCGAGGCCGCCCACGAGCGCGACCGGCGCGCCCTCGCGATCGCCCGCCGCGACTACGAGGAGGCCCGCGAGCGGCTCAGCGAGCCGATCGGGCAGGACGACCCGCCCGACCCGGCGCCGTCGCGGCCGCGGTCCTCGCGGCGGCGTCCCGAGCCGCCGATCGACCCCCCGGCCGATCCGCCGACCGGCCCGATGCCCCGGCCGGTCGGGGGCACCGGACGGCGGTCCTACACTGCGTCGTCACCCGACCGTGGAGACACCGTGACCCCGGAGGAGCGCCGATGAGCGGGGGTGCGCGCCCGCGCTCGTACCGCGACGCGACGCTGCTGATCAACCGCTCGCGCGAGGACTACCTCGCGCTCGGGATCATCCTGCTCGCGATCGGCGGCGACATCGCCGCGTTCTACGTCGTCCTCGCCCGGGTCTTCCGTGGCTCGCCGTTCCTCATCGTGCTGGGCACCGTCGGCTTCGCCGCGGCGGCCGTCGGCCTGGCCCACCTCGTCGGCCAGGGGCTGGCGCGGCGCCGCTGCGGCGACCCGCGGGCGTCGCTGACGCTGACGGTGCTGGCCACGCTGACCTGGCTGATGCTGGGCGCCGCGGCGTTCTGGACCCGCCTGATGACGCCCAGCGGCTCGTCGTCGGGCGGGGGCTTCGGCTCGGGTGGCGGCGGGTTCGGCTCCGGTGGGGGCGGGGGCTTCGGATCCGGCGGCGGCGGGTTCGGCTCCGGCGGGGGCGGGGGCTTCGGCAGCTCGTCGTCGAGCATCGACATGTCCGCCCTGCTGCCCGCGATGCTCTTCGGCGCGCTGTTCCTGGCCAGCGGGATGGCCGCGATGGTGGCGACGTTCGTGTCGTTCAACCCCGTCGCCTCCGCCCTGCGCCGGGCCGAGCGCCGGATGCACGAGGCCACCGACCGCGAGCGGGCCAGCCGGGCGGAGCTCGAGCGCGCCCGCGAGGCCCTGCGCCAGCAGGAGAACGAGCGCGAGCGCGAGGACCAGCGCTGGCGGGCCGCCCGCCAGCAGGTGGTGGCCGAGATGCTCGAGCTGCAGAACTACGCGCGCACGCTGATGGCGTCGAAGAAGGGCAACCCGTCGGTCACCGACGGGCTCACCGGGTCGTCGCTGTACCCGCTGTTCACGCCGGCGAGCGAGGTCGTGCCCGGCGAGGAGGCGCCGCCGGAGATGCGCCCGTTCATCCCGACCGTCGTCGAGTCCAGCCCGAACGGAGATCATCGTTGATCCGACCCCGCGTGGCCGGCCTGTTCTCGCTCCTCCTTGCCGGCACGCTGGTCGCCGGCTGCTCGGGCTCCGACGACGCCGCCGGCGGCGGCTTCTCCGGTGGTGGCGGCGGGGGGCTGTCCTGCCCGGTGCCGGTCGGCCCGATGGCCTTCGCGGTCTCCGGGCGGGCCAACAGCCCGGAGCCGGGGCTGCCGCAGGCCGTGCAGGACGCGACCACCTCCGTGCTCACGCGGTCGGTGGACCAGGACTACCGGCCGCGGATCACGCTGGTCAACGTCGACGGGCGGCCGGTCTCGGCCGGCAGTGAGACGTTCTCCTCCGACGCCGGCAACGGCATCGCCGCCGAGGACGACCGCAACACCTTCCTCAACGGGTTCGGAGAGGCGCTGACCGGCCTGCGGGCGCAGACCCCGGAGGTCGACGTGCTCACCGCGCTCGACCTCGCGGGGCGCTCGGCCGGCGGGCCGCGGCCCGGCACGGTCGTGCTCGTCGACTCCGGGCTGTCGACCGTGGCCCCGCTGGACTTCCGCCAGCGCGGGCTGCTCGACGCCCCGCCGAACGAGACGGTCGACGCGCTGCGGGCCACCAACTCGCTGCCGGGCCTGCAGGGCGAGACCGTGGTCCTCGCGGGCCTGGGCGACGTCGCCGCGCCGCAGGCGGCTCTCTCCCCGGCCCAGCGCTCCTCGCTGGTCGCGCTGTGGACCGCGGTCGCGCAGGCGGGCGGCGCGTCGTGCGTCGCGGTGGTCGACGAGCCGCGCGGCGGCGACGCCCCGAGCGACGTGCCGCCGGTGAGCCCGGTCGACGTGCCGCCGCCCCCCACCATCACGCCCGGACAGGCGACGACGCTGCCCGACGACAATTCCGTCGGCTTCCAGCCCGACACCGCCGAGTTCCGCGACCGGAATGCCGCGCGTGCCGTCCTCACGCCGTTCGCACAGTTCGTGACGGCGGCACCGAACAATCGCCTCGCGCTCACGGGCACGAGTGCGCGCGCGGGCACGCCCGAGAGCCAGGTCGACCTCTCCACGCGGCGCGCGGAGGCGGTGAAGGCGCTCCTGGTGGAGCTGGGCGCCCCCGCCGACCGCATCACCACCCGCGGCGTCGGCAGCCAGTTCCCCGGCTACGTCGAGGACGTGGGCCCGGACGGCCGCCAGCTGCCCGGCCCCGCCAGCCAGAACCGGACCGTGATCGTCGAACCGTCCGGGTGACCGGGAGGGTGATCGCGCGGTGACGCGCCGTCGCCGACGCGGCTGTCCGTATTCCGAGGGAAACGTGGCTGCCGTCACAGCACGATGTGGTCACGGAGATCCCCATCCGCGGACACCCGGTCGGAGCAGCGCCGATGGCGCTGTTTGCGCGTCGGCACACACCGCGCCTGTATCGATTCTGCCGACCGTACGGCCCCGGGGGGACCTTCCGGGACCCGGCGTGGCTGCCTAGCGTCGTCTCTCCGGAAGCGTCACCGACGTCCGGAGGACACATGACCGCAGCCGCAGACCGGAGCCCCGACACCGCGGCTGGCCTCGACGAGTACACCGAGGCCGATGTTCATCAGGAGTTCGGCGAGAACCCGAACGAGGTCCGCGACACGAACCACTACCACGAGGAATACATCAAGGGGTTCGTGGACAAGTGGGACGACTACATCGGCTGGGAGGGACGCGCCGCCAGCGAGGGCTCGTTCTTCATCGACCAGCTGTCGGCCCGGGGTGTCGAGAAGGTTCTCGACGTCGCCACGGGCACCGGGTTCAACTCCGTCCAGCTCCTCAAGGCCGGGTTCGAGACGGTCTCCGCCGACGGCAGTGCGGAGATGCTCGCCAAGGCCTTCGAGAACGGCCGCCAGCACGGGCACGTGCTGCGGGTGGTCCAGGCCGACTGGCGCTGGCTCAACCGTGACGTCCACGGTGAGTACGACGCCATCATCTGCCTGGGGAACTCGTTCACCCACCTGTTCAACGAGCGCGACCGGCGCAAGGCGCTGGCCGAGTTCTACGCGATGCTCAAGCACGACGGCGTGCTGATCCTCGATCAGCGCAACTACGACGAGATCCTCGACCACGGCTTCTCGTCGAAGCACAAGTACTTCTACTGCGGCGACACGGTGACCGCCGAGCCGGAGTACATCGACGACGGGCTCGCGCGCTTCCGGTACACGTTCCACGACGACGGTTCCGTGTACCACCTCAACATGTTCCCGCTGCGCAAGGACTACGTGCGGCGGCTCATGCGCGAGGTCGGGTTCCAGAAGATCGATACGTACGGGGACTTCCAGGAGTCGTACGGGACCGAGAGCCCGGACTTCTGGATCCACGTGGCCGAGAAGACCTACCGACCGGACGATGAATTGAGCGAGAGCTACTCGACCGCGGTCCACACCGCGCGCGACTACTACAACTCGACCGACGCCGACACCTTCTACCACGAGGTCTGGGGCGGCGAGGACATCCACGTCGGGCTGTACGACACCCCCGACGAGGCCATCGCCCCCGCCTCGCAGCGCACCGTCGAGCGCATGGCCGAGGGCATGGGCATCACCGCGGAGACCCGCGTGCTCGACATGGGCGCGGGCTACGGCGGTTCGGCCCGCTGGCTCGCGAAGAAGTACGGCTGCCGCGTGACGTGCCTCAACCTCTCCGAGGTCGAGAACGAGCGGAACCGCGAGAAGAACCGCGCCCAGGGCCTCGACCACCTCGTCGACGTCGTCGACGGGTCGTTCGAGAACATGCCGGTGCAGGACAACTACTACGACCTCGTGTGGTCGCAGGACGCGTTCCTGCACTCCGGTGAGCGCCGGGCCGTGGTCGCCGAGATCGAGCGTGTGCTCAAGCCGAACGGCCAGGTGGTCTTCACCGACCCGATGGCCGACGACGACGCCGACGTCTCGGCGCTGACGCCGATCCTCGCCCGACTCCACCTCGATACGCTCGGCTCGCCGGGCTTCTACCGCGAGGAGTTCGCGAAGCACGGCTTCTCGGACTTCGCGTTCGAGGACCACACCGACCAGCTCACGACCCACTACGGGCGCGTGCTCGCCGAGCTCGAGGCCGCGGAACCGCGGTTCGCGGGCACGATCTCCGACGAGTACATCGCGAACATGAAGACGGGTCTGACGAACTGGGTGAACGGCGGCAGGAGCGGCCAGCTCTCCTGGGGCATCTTCCGCATCCGTCGCGGCTGACGGCTCCACCACACCGCACGCGGGCCGGCCGGGGACACCTCCCCGGCCGGCCCGTCGTGTGTCCGGCGCACCTCCGGTGCGAGCAACGCGGCTTTGCTGGCGTCACACGCCAGGATCGCCACATGCTCGCTCGCACGACACGCCGTCGAGCGCGCCGGCCAAGGCCTCGGCGACGGCGTCGCGACGGACGGCGTCCCGGCGCAGCGAGCGGGACAGCTCTAGGTGCACGAACGCCGACCCGGCACGGTCGGCGGCGCGACCCTGGACGTTGAGCCGCCCGAGGAGGTCGTCGCAGCGCGGGTCCGGCTCCGTCGCCACCCGCTCCCCCGCGGCCACCAGGCGCTGCCGCACCGCGGCGAGCAGCGGTCCGCCGCGCGCCGCCCCCGGGGAGAGGACGACGTCGAGGCCGTCGCGGTCGGCGAACCCGTGCAGCTGGACCTGCGGCAGGCCGCGCGCCGCGAGAACGGCCGCCACGCGCGAGAACGGAGCGTCGCGGCGGGAGGACACGTCGGCGGGGCAGTCGGCGCGCTCCCGCACCCAGGACGGGGCGCCGGCGAGGCGGTGGGCGCCCGCCTGCAGGTAGAGCGTGCGTGCCCGGCGCTCCTGGACCGCGAGCCCGATGCGCTCGGTGTCGAGGTCGGCGTTGGGGTGCGGCACCTCGACGACGGCGTCCGGCGCGGTGCCCGGGCGCGCGACGACGACGAGCCACGCCCGCTCCCCCGTCGGGTCGGACGCGAGCAGCAGGTCCTCGCCGAACGCCGTCGCCTCCAGGCCGAGACGCACCCCGACGGCCCGCGCCGCCTCCCCGTCACCCCCCGCGAGGGCCTCGGCGAGCTCCCGGGCGACCGCCACCTCGGCGGGCGCCGGCACGCGGTACGGGCCGCGGCGACGCATCGCGGCGGCGAGGTCGACGACCCGCGTCGTCACCTCCCGCTCCCGCACGGCGCCGACTCTGCCAGCCCGCCCGCACCGCGGCCGGAGATCGACTCGCGAACGGAGCGCGGTGAGCACCCGGATGCCGCGACCCCGAGGACACGAGCGGCGAGCTCGCTGCTTCCGACGCAGCGAGAGCGCCGTTCGTTCGTGGGTGGGGCGGCTCGGCGGGGCGGTGGGGTGGGGCGGCTCGGTGGGGTGGGGCGGCTCAGCGGGCCGGGCGGGGCGGGCCCCAGACCGGGCGGGCACCCAGGACCGGCGTGCCGGGGACGTGCCCGTGCGGGATGGGGCGACGGCGAACCGCGGCCACCGGCGCGGGGGGTCCCGGCGGCGGGGTGCTCGGCGGCGGGACGGTCGGCGGGGCCACCAGACCCCGGGGCCCCCGCGCCGGGCGGGCCGGGACGGGCGGGCGCACCGGCGCGGGCGCGACCGGCGGGCCGGGCAGCAGGGTCGTCGTCCCGGCGAGGGTCAGGGCGTCCGAGGCCGCGACCGGCCACGGCGCCCGCACGGTCGGCGCGTCGGGGACGTCGACGGGAGCGTCGTCCACCGCCCGCCGGCGCCGCGGCCGGGCGGCGAGCGGGACCACACCCCCGACGGCACCCGGCGGGGTGTCGTCGGGCGCCGCGTGCCGGGGGGCGCGCCGCGCGTGGCGTCCGCCGGGCCCGAGGCCTGCTGCTCCGGGTGGTGCGACCGGTGCTGCCATGTGGACCAGTGTGGAGGGCCCACGGAGCGCGTCCTGTCCGGGGGACCGCCGCTGGGCCGTCGGGGTGGACGGCGCGGCCGGACCGGTGACGGGCCGGGGCCGACGGTGGGTGACACCACCCGTCCGTGCGGCGATCGGCACCGCGCTGCGGGCAACGCCCTACCCTCCCCACACGTCGGACGTACGGGCCGACGCCGAGGCCGTCGCCGACCCGGACGAGGTGACCACTCGCCGATCAGGGAGGCTGATGCCCATGACGTCCGCGTCCTATCCGTCCGCTACGTCCGACTCGGGGACCGACATCGATCTCACGCGGTCGAACCAGGTGCAGGCGCGGTTGCACGACCTCGTGCCCGGCGGCGCGCACACGTACGCGCGCGGCTCGGACCAGTACCCGGAGCACATGGCGCCGGTCCTGGAGCGCGGTCGCGGCGCGCGGGTGTGGGACGTCGACGGCAACGAGTACGTCGAGTACGGCATGGGCCTGCGGTCGGTGACGCTCGGCCACGCCTACGAGCCGGTCGACGCCGCCGTCCGCGACGTGGTGGGCCGGGGCGTCAACTTCTCCCGCCCGCACCGCCTCGAGCTGGCGGCCGCTGAAGACTTCCTCGGCCTCGTGCCCGGCGCCGACATGGTGAAGTTCTGCAAGAACGGCTCGGACGCGACGACGGCCGCGCTCAAGCTCGCCCGGGCGGCCACCGGGCGCGACATGGTGGCCATCGCCGACCAGCCCTTCTTCTCCACCGACGACTGGTTCATCGGCCGGACGGCCATGAACGCCGGCATCCCGGACGCCGTGCGCCAGGCGACCGCGCGCTTCACCTACAACGACCTCGACTCGCTGCGCGCGCTGTTCGACGCCCACCCCGGGCGGATCGCGGCGGTGTTCATGGAGGCCGCGACGGCGCTGGGCGACCCGGCGCCGGGTTTCCTCGAGGGCGTCCGTGAGCTCTGCACGGCCCAGGGCGCGGTGCTGGTGTTCGACGAGATGATCACCGGTTTCCGGTGGTCGGCGCACGGCGCGCAGGGCGTCTACGGCGTCACGCCCGACCTCTCGACGTGGGGCAAGGCGATGGGCAACGGGTTCCCCGTGTCCGCGCTCGCCGGCCGCCGCGAGCTCATGGAGCTCGGGGGCCTGCGCACCGACGCGGAGCGCGTCTTCCTGCTCTCCACCACGCACGGCCCCGAGACCGTCGGGCTCACCGCCTTCCGCGCCGTGGTCGAGGCCTACCGGCGCGACGACCCGGTGGCCACGATGCGCCGCCAGGGCGCCCGGCTCGCCGCGGCCGTGAACGAGGTGGTCGCCGCCGCCGGGCTCGCCGAGCACGTCGACGTCGCCGGGCACCCGGCGTGCCTCGTCTTCCGCACCCGCGACGCCCAGGGCGCCCCGTCGCAGGGGATGCGCACGGTGTTCCTGGCCGAGCTGCTGCGCCGCGGCGTGCTGGGGCAGTCGTTCGTCATCTCGGCCGCGCACACCGACGACGACGTCGAGCAGACCGTGGCCGCCGTGGCGGGCGCGCTCCCGGCCTACGAGCGGGCGCTCACCGACGGCGTCGACACCGTGCTCGAGGGCCGCCCGGTGGCCCCGGCGCTGCGCGCCCACGCGGCCCCCCGCCGTCTCTAGGCCGACCGTCCGCCCGGGGGCCCGCCGCCGCGCGGAGCCCGCCTCGTAGCCTCGGACCGCCGGGGCGAGCGAGGGGAGCGCGAGTGGTGCACCGATGGCTGGTGACGGGGGGCGCGGGCTACATCGGCGCGCACACCGCACGGGCGCTGCGGGCCCGCGGGGACGCGGTGGTGGTCCTCGACGACCTGTCCTCCGGGCTGGCCGAGCGCGTCGACGACGACGTGGCGCTGGTGCGCGCGAGCGTGCTCGACGGCGACGCCGTGGCCGCCGCGATCACCGAGCACCGCCTCGACGGGGTCATGCACTTCGCGGCGCGCAAGTCCGTCCCGGACTCGGTGGCCCGCCCGCTGCACTACTGGCACGAGAACGTCGAGGGCCTGCGCACGGTGCTCGCCGCCGCCACCGGCGCCGGGGTGGAGCGGTTCGTCTACTCCTCGAGCGCCGCGGTCTACGGCGCCACCTCCGGCGCCGCGGTGGCCGAGGACGCCGCCTGCGCCCCGGTGAACCCCTACGGCACCACCAAGCTCGCCGGCGAGTGGCTGCTCGCCGACCTGCACGCCGCCACCGGCCTGCGCTACGTCGCGCTGCGCTACTTCAACGTCGCCGGCGCCCGCGACGCCCGCCTGGCCGACCGCGGCCGGGAGAACCTCGTCCCGATCGCGCTGGACGCCGTGGCCGCCGGCCGGGCGCCGACGGTGTTCGGCACCGACTACGACACCCCCGACGGCAGTTGCGTGCGCGACTTCGTGCACGTCGACGACCTCGCCGACGCCCACGTCGCGGCCACCGCCCTGCTCGACGACCCCGACCGGCCGTGCGCGGAGACCCTCAACGTCGGCGTGGGCCGCGGCTACTCGGTGCTCGAGGTCGTCGCCGCGATCGCCCGCGCCACCGGCCGCCCCGTCGAGCCCGTCCGCGGCGGGCGCCGACCCGGCGACCCGCCCGCCGTCGTCGCCGACACCACCCGCATCCGCGAGCGCCTCGGCTGGACCGCCCGCCACGACCTCGACGACATCGTCACCTCCGCCTGGGCCGCCCGGACCGCGGACGCCAGGGCGTGAGTGGCGGCCAGGGTCAGGCCCGCACCCGACCGGCGACCGAGCTCGCCAGCCGCGACCCGCGGCGCGCGACCGCGCCGGCGAGCTTCGACGACTTCCGCGCGACCTTGCCGAGGACCTCGGCGAGGTCGGTGGTCGGCTCGACGAGGACGCGGCGCATCTCGTACGGCGAGTGCCCCGGCCCGGCGAGGCCCGCCCGGGTGGTGACGGCGGCCCGGTAGCCGGCCCGTTCGGCGATCTGCGTCGTCCGCTCGTCGTAGTCGCCCGTCCCGCCGTTGGGGTAGGCGAAGAGGTCGACGGTCTGCCCGAGGCCGTCCTCGAGGGCGCGGCGGGAGTCGACGAGCTCGGCGCGCTGGGCGTCGGCGTCCTCGCGGGCGAGGATCGGGTGGGTCACCGTGTGGGAGCCGACACCGTGCCCGGTGGCGGCGAGGGTGCGGGCGCCGTCCCAGTCGAGAAACAGCGACGACGTGCCGGGCCGCGACGGCGCGACGCGCTCGGCGACCGCCGCCACGGCCGCCCGTCGGGTGGCCCCGTCGACGAGCTTGAGCTCGTTCTTGAGGGCGTCCCCCGCCGCCCGGCGCGCGGCCGGCGTCGAGAGGTCGTGGGTCCGCCCCGCCCACTCCAGGTGATCGACCTCGGCGTGCTCGAGCGCGTCCGCGAAGTCCTCCCACCAGGCCGTGACCCGGCGGGAGAGGATGTCCGTCACCAGGAAGAACGTCCCGTTCATCCCGTGCCGGTCGAGCGCGGGCACGGCGGCGTCGAGCCAGTCGGCGTAACCGTCGTCGAACGTCAGCGCGACCGCGCGCGGGGGCAGCGAACCCCCCGCCGCGAGGGTGTCCACGGCCACGGTCAGCGGCACGACGTTCGCCACGCGCTCCAGGAGCGCGAGCTGCCGCTCGAAGCCCTGACGGCCGGCGCCGGGGGCGGCCGGCGCGTACGGCGTGGGGTCGATGTTGTGGTACCCGAGGACGAGCAGCCGGCGGCTCATGGCGCCCGATGGTAGGAGCCGCGACGGGCCGTCCCGGGCCGGGGCCGGGCGCGCGCGCAGGCGGGTGACGCACGTCCGACCGCTCAACCGGGCGGCCACCCGCACGTCCTACGTGGTGGAAGCGGGCGCCCACGCCCGATGACGATCGCGTCGTGCCCCTGGGTACCGTGGCCGGGCCCAGCGGGCCGTGCGACGGCCCGCCGCGACCCCGACCCGTTGCGAGGACCCCTGAGATGAAGGTCAGTGTCTTCGGTCTCGGCTACGTCGGCACGGTGAGCGCCGCCTGCCTGGCCCTCGAGGGCCACGACGTCGTCGGGGTGGACGTCAACCCGGCGAAGCTCGCGATGCTCGGCGAGGGCCGCACGCCGGTCGTGGAGGAGCGGATCGGGGACATCGTCCGCGACGTCGTCGCCGCCGGCCGCCTGACCGTCACCGACGACGTCACGGCGGCGATCCACGGCACCGACCTCTCGCTGGTGTGCGTCGGCACCCCGTCGGCGCCGAACGGCAGCCTCGACACCTCCTACCTCGAGCGGGCCGCGGGTGAGATCGGCGCCGCGCTCGCCACCCGCCCCACCGACGGCACCCGCCACGTCGTGGTGTTCCGCTCGACGATGCTGCCCGGCACGTGCCTGGGCGTGCTGGTGCCGATCCTCGAGCGGGAGTCGGGCCTGGTCGCCGGGCAGGACTTCGGCGTCGCGGTGAACCCCGAGTTCCTGCGCGAGGGCTCGAGCGTCAAGGACTTCTACGCCCCGCCGAAGACGGTGGTGGGCGAGCTGGACCCGGCCAGCGGCGACGCGGTGATGGCGCTCTACGCCGACCTCGACGCCCCGGAGTTCCGTGTCGAGCCCCCGGTCGCCGAGATGACCAAGTACGTGGACAACACCTTCCACGGGCTGAAGATCGGCTTCGCCAACGAGATCGGGGCCCTGGCCCGGGAGCTCGGCGTCGACTCCCACGACGTCATGGAGATCTTCCTCTCGGACACCAAGCTCAACATCAGCCCCGCGTACCTGCGGCCGGGCTTCGCCTTCGGCGGCTCCTGCTTGCCGAAGGACCTGCGCGGGCTGGTGCACGCGGCGCGCCGCCACGACGTGCGGGTGCCGATCCTCGAGAACGTGCTGCCGTCCAACGACGAGCACATCCAGCGCGCCTTCGAGCACGTCGCCGCCACCGGCCGGCGGAAGGTCGGCGTGTTCGGGCTGGCGTTCAAGGGCGGCACCGACGACCTGCGCGAGAGCCCGCTGGTCGAGCTGTGCGAGCGGATGCTCGGCAAGGGCTACGACCTGCGCATCCACGACCCCGCCGTCGTCGAGTCCGCGCTGCTCGGCGCGAACCGCTCGTTCATCGAGGCGCACCTGCCCCACCTGCGCGACCTCCTGGTCGACGACGTCGCCGAGATCACCGCGCACGCCGAGGTGCTGGTGGTCGGCAAGGCCGGCGCGGACGTCCTCGCGGCGCTGGACACCGTGCCGGGCGTGCCGGTCATCGACCTCGTCCGGCTCCCGGACACCGCACGCCGCCGCCAGCAGGAGGGATATGTCGGCCTTGCCTGGTAGAGCCCTCGTCATCGTCGAGAACCTCTCGGTCCCCTTCGACCGGCGGGTGTGGCAGGAGTGCCAGACCCTCACCGGGCACGGGTGGGAGGTCGAGGTGATCTGCCCGCTCGGCACCAAGCGGGACACCGAGACCGAGGTCGTCATCGACGGCGTGCGGATCCACCGGTACCCGCTCGAGGCGGCGACCGGCGGCCCGCAGGGCTACCTCAAGGAGTACGGCACCGCCCTGCGGCACACCAGCCGGCTGCTCAAGCGCATCCAGAAGCGCGCGCCGGTCGACGTCGTCCACCTGTGCAACCCGCCGGACCTGCTCTTCCTCGCCGCGCTGCGCGCCAAGGTCGGCGGCGCTCGCGTGGTGTTCGACCAGCACGACCTC
Organism: Actinomycetospora chlora; assembly: GCF_039542135.1. Lineage (NCBI taxonomy): Bacteria > Bacillati > Actinomycetota > Actinomycetes > Pseudonocardiales > Pseudonocardiaceae > Actinomycetospora > Actinomycetospora chlora. The sequence goes on along the minus strand of NZ_BAABHO010000001.1, from coordinate 84,249 downwards.
GTGCCGGAGCTGTACCTCTCGCGGTTCCGCTCGAAGCGGGACTCGCTGTACTGGGCGATGCGGGCCCTGGAGTGGGCCACCTACCGCACCGCCGACACCGTCATCGCCACGAACGAGAGCTACCGCGCGGTGGCCACCGGCCGGGGCCGGGTGCCGGTCGAGGACACGTTCGTCGTGCGCAGCGCCCCCGCGGTCGAGCGCTTCCGCCGGCGGGCCGCCGAGCCCGCGCTCGCGCACGGCCGCGAGCACCTGCTCTGCTACCTCGGCGTCATGGGGCCGCAGGACGGGGTGGACTACGCGGTCCGCGCCCTGGCCGACCTCGCCGCCCGGCGCGACGACTGGCACGCCGTGTTCATGGGCACCGGCGACGCGTTCGACGACGTCGTCGCGCTGTCGCGCTCCCTCGGGCTCGACGACCGCGTGACGTTCACCGGCCGCGTCTCGGACGAGGACGTGCTGCGCTACCTGTCGACGGCGTCGGTGTGCCTCGCGCCCGACCCCCGCAACCCGCTGAACGACGTGTCGACCATGAACAAGATCATGGAGTACATGGCGATGGCGCGGCCGGTGGTCTCCTTCGACCTCGTCGAGGCCCGCGTCTCGGCCGGCGACGCCGCCGTGTACGCCCGCCCCAACGACGTCTCCGAGTTCGCCTCGCTGGTCTCCGACCTGCTCGACGACCCCGAGCGGCGGGCGGCGATGGGCGAGATCGGCGTGGAGCGGGTGTCGGGCCCGCTGTCGTGGGCCAACTCCGAGAAGGAGCTGCTCGCCGCCTACGAGTGGGTCGCGCGGGACCGGCGCGCGCGTGTGCGGGATGTCTGAGCGGGGTCCCGGCCGCAGGCTCCGGGTCCTCGTCGCGGGCCCGTCCTCGCGCACCGAGGGCGGGATGGCGAGCGTCCAGCGCCTCCTCGAGCGGTGGGTCCCCGAGGACGTCGACCTGCACGTCCACGCGACCCACGTCGAGGGCGGCACGGCGCAGCGGCTGCGCGCGACCCTGGTGGGCGCCGGCGGCGCGGTGCTGCGCCTGCTCACGGGCCGGGTCGACGTCGTGCACGTCAACCTGTCGAAGAAGGCGAGCGTCCTGCGCAAGGGCGCGATCCTCGGGGTCGCCCGCGCCCGCGGCGTGCCGACGGTGGTGCACACCCACGCGGGACTGTTCCTCGACTGGTTCGACGGGCTGTCCGCCCGGGCCCAGGCGGTCGTGCGGCGGCTGCTGGTCGCCGACCGCGTGATCGTGCTCAACGAGACCGTCCGCGAGGGCTACGCGCGCCGCATCGGGGTGCCCGACGAGCGCATCGTGCTGATGACCAACCCCGTCGAGTGGCCGGAGTCCGTGCCCTCGCGTCCCGGCCACGGCCCGGTCACCGCCGCCTTCCTCGGGCGCCTGACGGAGAAGAAGGGCGTCTTCGACCTGTTCCGCGCGCTGGGCCTCCTGCCCGCCGGGCAGCGCGAGCGCCTGCACGTCGTGCTCGCCGGCCACGCCGACCCGGAGCCGGTGCGGGCCGCCCTGCGCGACGCCGGCGTCGGCGACGTGGTCGAGATCCGGGGCTACCTCGGCCCCGACGAGCGCGACGCGCTGCTGGCGCGCTCGGAGATCCTCCTGCTGCCCAGCCACGCCGAGGGGCTGCCGATGTCGGTGCTCGAGGGCATGGCCTGGGGGCTGGTCCCGGTCGTGACCCCCGTCGGGGCCCTGTCCACGGTGGTCGCCGACGGCGACACCGGCGTGCTCGTGCCGGTCGCCGACCCGGAGGCCCTGGCGACGGCGCTCGGCAAGCTCCTGGCCGACGACGTCGCCCGCCACGCGATGGGCGAGCGCGCCCGCGAGGCGGCCCGCGCGTACGCCGCGGACGCCTGGGCCGAGCGCCTCGCCGCCCTGTGGCGCGAGCTGGCGGAGGTGCACTCGTGAGCGGCATCCGGCCGCTGGAGCGCGACGACCTCGACGGCGTCGCCCTGCTGTTCGAGCAGGTCATGGGCTCGGGCACGAGCAGCCGCCCGCAGGTGCGCCGCTACTTCGAGCGCATCCTGCTCGACGACCCGTGGGCCGACCCCGACATCCCCTCGCTCGTCCACGAGACCGCCGAGGGCGAGGTCGCCGGGTTCATCGGCGCGAGCACGCGGCGGGTGCGCATCGACGGGCGTGCCGCCCGGGTCGCCGTGAGCAGCAACCTCGTCGTGCGGCCCGACCAGCGCCCGCGGGGCGTCGGCGCGCTGCTGCTGCGCCGCCTCATGGGCGGCCCCCAGGACGTGACGCTCGCCGACCGCTCCAACGACGACTCGCTGCGGATGTGGCGCGAGCTCGGCGGCCAGGAGCTCGTGCACGCCTCCGTCGGCTGGTACCGCGTGCTGCGTCCCGGACGCGCCGCGGACGCGCTGCTGGGCTCCCGCGCCGGCGAGGGTGTGGTGCGCCGTGTGACCCGCGCGGTCGCCGCGCCGGTGGACGGCATCGCGACGCGGATGGGCTCGCGCGTGCCGCGGCTCGCCACCGAGCCGCCCGAGCCGGACGGCAGCCGGGAGCCGATGACGGTCTCCGACCTGCTCGAGCAGATGAGCAGCATCGGGCGGCGGGTGCGGCTCTACCCCGATTACGACGCGGCCTTCCTGCGGTGGGTCTTCGACGAGGTCGGGGCCCTGCCGCGCGTCGGGCGCGTGGTCTCGCGCCTCGTGCGCGGCAAGGGCGGGCGCATCGCCGGCTGGTTCGTCTACGCGCTGCCCGAGCGCGGCGTGGCCCAGGTCCTGCAGGTCGGCGTGCCCGGCAACGACCCCGATCCGGTGATGGACCACCTCTTCCGCCAGGCCTGGGAGGATGGTGCGGCGGTGGTCCACGGGCGTCTCGAGCCGGCGCTGTCCGGGGTGCTCTCGCGACCCGGCGTCGTCGTGCGCCGGTCGGCGCGGGCGCTCGTCGCGTCCGAGGACTCCACGGCACTGGCCCTGCTGGGGACGACGAGGTCCCTCATGAGTCACCTCGACGGCGAGTGGCTCGTCTCCCACGCCCGTCGTCTGTGACGGGCCCGAGATCCACCAGGAGGTCGTGCGGGTGACCCCGAGCGACGCGGACGACCGACCGCAGCAGCGCGGGCTCGCGGTGCTGCTGGTCTCCCCGGCCCACGCCCAGCTCCTCGAGCGCGCGCTCGCGAGCGTCGACAAGTGGCTGCCCGAGGCCCGGGTGTTCGTGTGGGACAACCGGGACGCCGCCACGCCCGCGATCCGCGAGCTGGCCGCCCGCCACCCCGCGGTGCACTGGACGTTCTGGGACGCCGACCTCGGCCCGGTCACCGCGACCAACCGCCTCGTGGCGCAGGCCGGCACGGACGACGTCCTGCTGCTCGACCCGTCGGTGGAGCTGCTCGGACCGCTGTCCCGCGCCCGGGCTGTGCTGGCCGAGCCGGGCGTGGCCGCGGTCTCGCCGACCGTCGTCGACGCGGGCGGCCCGGGTCGGCCCTGGGACGTCGCCCGTCGCGGGCAGACGGTGGTGCGCAACCTCGTCGGCGTCGGCGGCTGGTCGGCGTCGCTGCGCGGCCGCCGGGTCAGCGAGCTCTACGCCGCCGCGCCCGACGAGGTCGACGGCTACCTGCTGCGCCGCTGCCTGCTGCTCTCCCGCGCGGCGCTCGACGCCGTCGGCCGCTTCGACGAGCGCTTCTTCGACGGTGGCGAGGAGGCGGCCTGGCAGCGCGCCGCCCGCGCGGCCGGGTGGACCCTGCGCCTCGTCGACGACGAGGAGCCCCAGGCGCGCCTGACCGGGCCCGACGACGAGGCCGACGACCCCGGGTCCGCCCCCGACGAGCGGCGCGTGCAGCGGCCCGACGACCTGCGCCGCGCGGCCCGCACGATGGTGCTCGGGATCCGCGACAACGCCGGGCGGGGCGCCCTGTTCTCCGCGGGCGCCGTCGTCCTCGACCGCGTCCGGCCCACGTCCCGCGCGCGGCGCCGCCACGAGCGCACGGCGGCCGCGCAGCGGGCGGGCGGGCGCCCGGCGGTCGTCGTCATCTCCAACGGCCTCGAGCTGGGCGGCGCCGAGCGCCAGCGGGTGATGCTGGCCAACGAGCTGCTCGAACGGGGCCACCCGGTGACGGTCGTCGCGCTGCAGAAGCTCGGGCCCTACACCGCGGAGCTCGACCCGCGGGTGCGCCTGCTGCTCCAGCCCTTCTGGCAGCCGCTGGTCGACGTCGGCACCGACGAGGCGGTCCTCGTCGGCGGCGTGACCAACACCGAGATCGCGTTCGCGCTCGGCTGGCGCGCCCAGGGACGCCTGCACGGCCAGCGTCGCCTGTGGATGCCCGCGAGCCACGACCCCGCCGAGCTGGACCGCCCGACCTACACCGGGTTCCAGGCCCGCGCGCTGCGCACCGCCGACGCGCTGCTCGTGCTCGCGCGCCAGCACCACGTCGACCTCACCCGCCACCAGGCGCTGACCGACACGGTGATGGTCGCCCCCAACGGCATCCCCACGGCCCCCGAGCGCCCGTACCTCCCGGCGACCGCGGAGGGCCGGGGACGGCCGGTGCGGTTCGGGATGATGACGCGGATCGTCGAGTACAAGAACCCGCTGCTGCTCGCCGAGGCCCTGGACGCGCTCGACCGCCCCGACGACTGGACCCTCGACGTCTTCGGCGAGGGGCCGGACCGCGCCGACCTCGAGGCCCGCACCCCGGAGCACCTGCGCGGCCGCGTCCGCTGGCGGGGCCGGGCGTTCGGGCCCGACGAGGCGTTCGAGCAGATGGACGTCCTCTGCGTGCCCAGCGGGTTCGAGGCGTTCCCGCTGGTCATGGTCGAGGCGATGATGCGCGGCGTGCCCGTCATGGCGTCGATCTCCGGCGCCGTGCCCGAGATGCTCGACGACGGCCGCGCCGGCGTCATGGTCGACCCGCTCACCCGCGAGCGCTGGACCGAGGCCGTGCGGGCGGTGATCGACGACCCCGACGGCACCGCCGCCGTGGGCGCCGCCGGGCGCGCGCGGGCGCTGTCGCACTACACGGTCGCCGCGATGGTCGACGACTACCAGCGCGCCTTCACCCGCCTGCTCGGCCACCCGATCCCCGGCGCCCCGACCGACCCGGCGACGACGCTGTGAAGGTGCCGTGGCGGCGGCGTCCCTCCGACGGGCCCGTCCGGCTGTGCCTGGTGCTCAACGCCGCCCTCGTCGGCGGGGCCGAGGTCGTGCTGCTGGAGATGTTCCGGCACCTCGACCCGGAGAAGGTGCGCCCCGAGCTGGTGTGCCTGCGCGAGGGCGGCACGCTCGCCGACGACTTCCGCGCCTCGGGCTTCGACGTCACCCTCTTCGGCCGGTACGGCTGGAAGGACCTGCGGCAGACCGCGCGGCTCTGGCGGCACTTCCGCCGGACCCGGCCGGACGTGGTGCTGGTGCCGCACTTCCAGCGCGCACCGCTGGTGATCGGGCCCTGGTTCGCCAAGCTCTCCGGCGTCCCGGCCAACGTCATCGCCGTCCACAACATGGACCTGCACCACGTCGGCGACCGCGCCCTGCCGTCCTACGTCGTGGAGACGCTGCCGATCACCGACGGCCTGGCGCTGCTCGTGCCCAGCCAGAGCGCCTACCTGCGCGACCACGAGGGCGTCGGGCGCTACCCGTGGCGGCGCGTGCCCGAGTACGTGGTGCCCAACGGCATCCGCATCCCGGAGCTGCCCACGCCCGCGCAGCGCGCGGAGGCGCGCGCCGAGCTCGGGTTCGGCGAGGACGACGTGGTCGCCGTCATCGTCGCGCGCATCACCGACATCAAGGGCCACGACCTGCTGCTGCGCGCGCTGGCCCGCCTCGCGCCGGAGCACCCGCGCCTGCGGGTGCTCGTCGTGGGCGAGGGCCCCCTGGCCGAGCAGCGCCGCGCGCTCGCCGCGGAGCTCGGCGTCGCGGACCGCGTCGTGTTCACCGGCCTGCGCCGCGACGTCCCGCGCCTGCTGGCCGCCTCGGATCTCGGCGTGCTGCCCAGCAAGCACGAGGGCGTGCCGATGTCGGTGATCGAGCAGATGGCGGCGGGACTGCCCGTCGTCGCGTCCGCCGTCGGCGGCCTGCCCGACATCGTGCGCGACGGCGAGGAGGGCCACCTCGTGCCCGCCGGGGATCTCGACGCCCTCACGCGTCGACTCGGCGAACTCGCCGGCGACGACGGCCTGAGGCACGCGTTCGGCAAGGCGGCCCGCCTGCGCGCCGAGCGGGACTTCAGCATCGAGACCACCGCGCGCTGCTGCGAACGGATGATCTCCGACCTGCTCGGGCGGTGAGGGCAACCGTTCGCGGCGCCGCACGTCTCCCCAGGGAGTGGCTCCGAACGGGTGCACCGCCCGCGCCCGCCCACCGGGGCAGTACGCCCGGTTCGCTACCGTTCCGGGGCCGTGCAGGTGCGTGACGGACCTGGAGCAACAGCCCGTCACACTACGATGTGCCGGCGCACCATCCTCGGGCGGCGCGCCGGAGGCGATCGGACGAAAGGCACGCAATGAGCCCGCTCCTGATCCAGTGGGACCGCATCCGCCGTCGGTGGGCGCTGATCCTCGTCATCGGCCTCGTGGCCGCCGCGGGAGCGTTGGGGGCCTCCCTGCTCAAGGGCACGACCTACACCGGCCGCGCCGCGCTGACGATCGTCTCGCAGGACCGCGCGCCCGAGCAGGACACGGTGCTGGCCCAGGGCTACGCCGACTACTTCAACCAGGCCTCCTCGCAGGAGGTGCTGCGCCAGCGCGCCGGGGTCTCCTCCGACCTGACGTTCAACGCCCGCATCGCCGCGTCGAGCCCGATCGTCTACGTCGAGGCCACGGGGCCGAACCCCGACGTCGCCCAGGACTCGTCCACGAAGATGGCCGAGGCGCTGCGCGACGACGTCAACGAGGGCCTGCAGGGCAACAGCGCCGCCCAGATCCAGCAGCTGCAGCGCCAGCTCGACGCGGCGCGCGCCCAGAACAACTCGTCCGAGGTCGGCACGCTCCAGGACGCGATCACCAACCTGCAGAGCGGTACCAACCAGCTCCAGGACCTGCAGCTCAACGCCGGTGTCTCCTCGAACCCGTCGAACGCCGTGCGCAACGCCGGCGCCGCGCTCGCCGGCGGCCTGCTGCTCGGCGCGCTGCTCGCGATCGCCCTGGGCCGCTTCGAGAACCGCATCGTCACCGCCAACGAGGTGCGCGACCGCCTGAACCTCTCGGTGCTCGCCACCATCGGCGGGCGCCGCCGCTCCGGGGAGGACGGCCGCGGGCAGCTGCTGCGCTCGCTGATGGGCCTGACCAACCCGTACGGCATGCCGACGCCGGGCGCGCTCGCCATCACCGGGCCCTACAGCTCGCGCGCGTCGAAGTCCCGCGTCGCGGTGGCGCTGGCCGGTCTGCGCGCCCTGCAGGGTCAGACCACGCTGCTGCTGCAGACCGACCTCGAGGCCGACCCGCTGCCCTCGGAGCTCTCGTCGATGGCCGGCGTGGCCGACTTCCTCGCCGAGCGCGGCGGCAGCCGGGTCGACGGCAAGATCTTCACCAACGGCCGCGCGCTGCTGGTGGGCCCGCAGGGCAGCAAGCGCGACGACCTCTTCGCGCTGTTCTCCAAGTCCCACGTCCAGCGCCTGGTCACCCAGGGCACCGCGCTCGCCGACCTCATCATCATCGACGCCCCGCCGGTCGAGTCGGTCGAGGGCCAGGTCGTCTGCTCCGTCGCCGACCGCGCGCTGCTGGTGGTCGAGGAGGGCGAGACCCGGGCCAAGGACGCGACCTCGGCGCTCGACGCGCTGGGCCGCACCGGCTCCACCGCGCTGGGCGTCGTGCTGGTCCGCAACCCCGGCCAGCTCGTCGACCCGGGCTTCCTCTCCGAGCGCAACTGGACCCCGGTGCAGCTCCCGGCCGGCCCGCCGCAGGGTCGCCCGCAGCCGCCGTCGCAGCCCCCGGCCGGCCCGGCCGGCGGTCAGCGCCCGCCCCAGCAGGTGCCGCCGGCCGACCGCACCGCGCCGATCTCGGCGAAGAAGCTCGAGGAGGCCCGCGAGGCCCTGAACGCCAAGGGCTCGACGGCGGGCGGCTCGGGCAGCTCCGGCGGCTCGGGTGCCGCGGTGGCGGCCGGCGCCGCCGGTGCGGCCGCGGGCGCGGCGGCCGGTGCCGCCGCGGGCGGCAGCAACGGCACCAACGGCACCAACGGTTCGCTCCGCCCCGGCCAGGGCGTCGCCACCAACGGCTCTCCCGCGGGCGACCCGAAGCGCCGCGAGGAGCCCGCGTCGGGCACCGGCCGCACGGACAAGAAGGAGCCGTCGGGCGACGGCCGCCCGACCGGCGCCGCCGGCGCCCGGCCGAGCCCGGGCGCGCCCGGGCGGTCCGGCCCGACGCCCTCCCCCGGGCAGGGCGCGGGCTCGAGCGGCCCGACGCCCGGGGGCAAGCCGTCTCCCGGCAGCCCGGTCCCCGACGCCACCGCCGGCCCGTCGGCGCGCGTCGTGCGCCGCACCGGGAGCGAGGGCGGCAAGCCCTCGCCGCAGCCCAAGCCCGGCGGTGAGCCGCCGAACGGCGCCGGCCCCGGGGCCCGTCCGGGCGGCGGCGCCTCGAGCCCCTCCCCGACCCCCTCGCCGAAGCCCTCCCCGTCCGGCCCGGCCGAGTCCGGTCCGGCGGGCAAGCCGTCCTCGACCGGCCCGGCGTCCTCCGGCCCGGCGTCCTCCGGCCCGGCGTCCGGCCCGGGCGCCGGCACGCCGAAGCCGGCCCTCAAGCCGTCGTCGGCGCCCGGCTCGCCCGAGGGCGCGAAGCGGATCGGCACGGCGCGCTTCACCAGCAGCCGCCCGACCCCCGGGGCCAACGGTGCCGGCGGCAACGGTGGTCCCGCCGCCGGTTCGTCGTCCGGCTCCCCGAGCGGCTCGTCGACCGGCTCGTCGACCGGTAAGGACGGCGCCACGAAGCGCTCCGACTCCCTCTCCGCCCCGACCGTCACGATGCGCACGGAGAAATGAGCCTGCTCACGCGCGGCCGCGAACGGTCGCCCCGCACCGACCTCCTCGTCGGCGCCGTCGCCTGCGTCATCGTGCTCGGGCTCGCGGTGAGCTCGCCGAGCGACGTCGGGATGCTCCTCGCGGGCGTGGCGGTCGCCGCGCTCGTGGCGCTCGTCGCGCTCGGCGACCCGCTGCTGGCCCTCGTGCTCGTCTTCGCGGCGTCGTTCGGCCGGCTCGCGCAGAAGGAGATCATCTCCACGGAGCTGCTCACCCCCGCCCTGGTGGGGTGCGCGCTGGCCTACGCCCTGGCGGTGAAGCAGGGCCGCAAGCAGGCGCCGACCCTCGGGGCGGTCGAGTGGCTGATGGCGGCGTACCTGGTCTGGAACCTGACGTCGCTGTTCATGGGCCACGACCTGCCGGCCATCGACCCGGTGACCGGCGGCGACCAGAACGCCTGGCGCTGGATCTTCACCGGGACGGTCGTGCCGTTCGCCGCCTACGTCCTGGGCAAGGGCGTGGCCGACGACGAGCGTGGCGTGCGGTGGATCCTGTGGTCGACCCTGGTCTTCTCGACCTACTCGACGTGGATCAGCATCGCGCAGTTCCGCGGGCTCGGGTCGCTGGTCTGGCCGCGCTACATCATCAACGACCCGGCGTGGACGGGCCGGGCCAACGGCGTGTTCAACCAGCCCGTCGTCAACGGCCTGATCCTCGACATGGGATTCCTCGTCTGCCTGTTCCTGGCCACACGTCCCGGCACCGGGCGCTGGACGAAGGCCGGGCTCTACCTGCTGGCCCTCGCCACCGCGTACGCCGTCTACCTGACCCACACCCGGGTCGTGCTGCTGGCGCTCGTCATCGCGATCGGCATGGGGATCCTCTTCGCCAAGGGCTGGCGCCGGCCGTTCGTGGTCTGCCTGGTGCTCGGCGCGGCCGGGGTGGCGGCCAACGCGTCGACGTTCTTCTCGTCGGACCGCGCGAGCGGCGGCGTCGGCTCGTCGCACGAGCTCCTCGACCGGCTCAACATCATGGCGACGTCGTGGAACGCGATCCAGGAGCACCCGTTCTTCGGCATCGGCATCGCGCGCTTCCTCGCGTACAACACCTGGTACCACGTGCAGTGGTCGCAGAACGTCCCGTGGGACGCCGGGTACAACATCATCTCCCACGAGAACGAGATCGGGATCGCCGCCGAGCTCGGCATCCCGGGCGCGCTGCTGTGGGTCGGGGTGCTGGTCGGCATCCTCTACACGATGTGGCGCGCGCTGCGCGAGCTGCCCGCGGGCGAGTTCCTCGGCCAGCCGCTGGCGCTCCTCGGGGCGATGGCGATGATGACCGTGGTGGTCAACGGCCTGACCGTCGACCTGCGCCTGCTCGACTTCGCGACGTTCACGCCCTTCCTCTACGCCGGGATGGTCGCGATCCAGCTCGAGCGGCACCGGGCGAAGGCCCGGCGCCCGCGGCCCGGCGTCCCGGGCAGCGGGCTGCCCGGCGGCATGTCCGGCGACGAGCAGCGGTCGTGGTGGGACGCGCACCCGCGCGACGAGGACCGCCCGGCCTCCCCGGCCGACCCGGCCGCGGGCCGCCGCCTGCAGCCCTCCCGGTGACCCGGACGCCCCCACGCGCCCCGTCGGCCCGGTCGGTGCCCGCCCTATGATGGAGCGGCCCGGCCGGGCGGACGCGCCGGGCGAGCGCGGATCGCCTCCGCGCGCGACGCCGGCGATGACGGACTGATGAGCCAGCCACCGCGACCCCCCGATCCCGAGGGCGCGCCGGCCCCCGCGGGGCCGGTGGGCCTCGACGCGGAGACCACGCACCTCGACGCCACCCCTGGTGCTCCGGGGGCGCCCGGGGACGCGGGCCGGCCGGACGACGACCGCCGCTCCGAGGTCCCCGACAGCGAGCACGACCCCTCGCTCGAGGGCCTGGGCTCACGCCTGCGCTCCGGGGCCAAGTTCGCGTCGGTGGCGCTGGTGTTCACCCAGCTCCTCTCGCTGGGCCAGACGATCGTGGTCGCGCGCATCCTCACCCCGACCGAGATCGGGGTGTTCACCCTCGGCACGATCTTCGCCAACTTCCTCACCACGCTGACCGACGGCGGGATGCGCGCGGCGCTCATCCAGCGCGGCCGTGAGATCGAGGACGCCGCGAACACGGTGTTCTGGGTGGGTCTGGTCACCGGCACGCTGATGTCGCTCGGCGCGCTCGCCGCGTCGCCGCTGCTGACGCTGTACTTCGACGACCGCATGGTCGGGCTCGTCTGCGCCGCGACCTCCGGCACGCTGCTCGTGCACTCGCTGCTCAACGTGCCCGAGGCGCTGATGCAGCGGACGTTCAACTTCAAGCGCCGCCTCATCGTCGACCCCACCACCGCCGCGACGTTCGCGCTGGTCACGGTCACGCTGGCCCTGCTGGGCCTCGGCGTGTGGGGCATGGTCATCGGGTTCTGGGCCTCCCAGCTCGCCACCCTCATCGCCTGCTGGACGCTGTCGAAGTGGCGGCCGGGCAAGGGCCGCTTCGTCTTCCGCATCTGGCGTGAGATGGCGGGCTACGCCGGCCCGCTGATCGTCTCCAGCGTCGTCGACCAGGCGCGGGAGGCGGTCCAGTCCGCGCTCGTCGGCGGCAGGCTCGACATCGCCGCGGCCGGCCAGTACCGCTACGGCCGCCGGATCGCGATCCTGCCCGGGCAGGCGATCATCCAGGTCGCCTCCTACGTGCTGTTCCCCGCCTTCGCCCGCATCGCGGTCGACATGGCCCGGTTCCGCGACGGCCTGCTGCGCTCGCTGCGGATGCTCTGGGTGGCGACGACGCCGTTCGCCGCGGTGCTCGTGGCCCTCGGTGAGCCGATCATCGTCGTGCTCCTGGGCCGCGAGTGGCAGCCGGCGGGTGTCTTCGTGGCCGCGATGGCCGGATTCGGTCCCGGCGTGGCCATGGCGGCGATCGGCATGGAGTCGATCAAGGGGGCCGGGGCCAGCAAGCTGATCAACTGGCTGACGGTGCTGAGCATCGTCGTCGGCATCGGCGGCCTGATCCTGCTGCTGCCCTTCGGGCTCTTCGGCGTCGGTATCGCCGCGTCCCTCGACTCGCTGGTCGGCGGCGTGGTCGCCATCCTGCTGGCGCGCCGGCTGGCCGGGGTGTCGCTGCGCGACCTCGCCGGCGTGCTGATCCCGCCGCTGATCGCGGCGGTCGTCGCCGGCGGCGCCGTCTGGTACCTCGAGCACACCTACGTGCACGCCGACGAGCGCGGCATCCTGCTCGGCATCGTCCTGCTCGCCGGCGAGGGCCTGCTGCTGCTGGGCATCTTCGGCGGGCTGCTCTTCGTCATGGCGCCCGAGGCGCTCCGCGAGCTGCGCGACGGGCTGCTCCGCCGTCGCGGCGGCGGGGGCGGGGACACGGGCAGCGACGGCGACGAGGGTGACGAGGACGCCGACGGTGCCGTCCGGCCCACCGACCCGCGTCCCGACGACCTGCCCGCCTTCCTCGACGCGCCCACCGAGGTCCTGCCGATCTTCGGTCTGGCCGGCCCGACCGAGCAGGTCTGGTCGCCGTACCGCCCGTCCTTCGCCGCGGCGCCCCGTCCCCCGCTGCCGCCGCGGCGCGTGACGCCCGCCCTGCCGCCGCGCCCGACCCCGTCCCGCCCGTCCACGCCCGTCGCCACCGACGACCGCGCCCGCCGCTTCGAGGAGGCCGGCCTGGACGCGCCGACCACCGCGATCCGCCCGGTGCGCAACGCCGAGGGCGCGAAGGACGCCCCCGCTCCGTCCGGGGCAGCGAAGGACGCCCCCGCTCCCGCGCCCGCGCGCGACGCCGAGGGCGCGAAGGACGCCCCCGCTCCGTCCGCCGCAGCGAGGGCGCCCCTCGCGCCGCGGCGCACGGTGACGGCGACGGTCCGGCCGGCGGCCCGTCCCGCCCCGGAGGAGCCGGACGCCGAGGACGCGCCCGCCACCGAGACGATGGCGACCGCCCCGGGGACCCGCACGGACGACGCGGGCGACGACACGGACGACGAGGCCGCCGACACGCAGACCCTCGCCACACAGCCGGAGGAGCCCGGCGAGCCCGAGGGCGCGGACGACGCCGGCGAGGACGACGCCGCCGACGGGTCGGACGACACGGCGACGTCGACGATCGCCACGACCGCCGGTGACGCCGACGAGGACGAGGACGAGGACGCCGCCGGGGACGGGGACGCCGACCGGGCCGTCACCGAGACCCTGCGGACACGACCCCGGCCCGGACCGCGCCCGCGCCCGGGCGCCGGGCAGGCCACCACGGAGACCATCAGCACCTCCCGACCGGCCCCCACCCGCCCCAACGGCAACGGCAACGGCAACGGGCGCAAGGCCCCGGGCCGGAGCGGCTCCTCGAAGCTCGTGCCGCTCGAGGCCCGGGGCTCCGAGTCCGGCGACGCGGACGGTCCCGAGCACTCCGGCTGACGCTCCCGGCGCCTCAGCAGCCCGGTGGGGCGCCACCCGTGCCGTCGGCGAAGGGCCCGGCGCAGTCCGCGAGCCGCGGCGTCCCGAGCGCCCCGCCGCCCGGGGTGCCGGGCGCGCTGTTGGTGACCACTGCGAGCTTGCGCAGCAGGTCGAGCATCTGCTCCGAGCTGATGTTCGGGAACTCGTCGAGCGCCGTCGACTGCACGTCGAACGACCCCTCGGGGTCACCGCCGGTCTCGTCGACGACGTAGCCGCCGTAGGTCCTCAGCGCCTCGGCGACCTTGCGGACGTCGGGCTCGGTGACGCCCGACAGGTCGGTGTCCGGCGGCAGGGCGAGCAGCGAGCCCATGTGGACCTCCGGCTCGTCGCCGCCGTACTTGCCCTCGTAGCCGAGGTCGGCCTTCACCGCCGGCCAGCGGAAGCCGCCGCCCTCGGCCGAGCAGCTCGTGGTGCAGGGCAGGCTGAACTTGAGGGCGTGGCGCAGGGGCTCGGGCCCGCTGAGCTCGCCCTCGCGGATCGTGCCGCCGATCCCCGACATCCCCGATCCGCCGTGGCAGCCGGTGACGCCGTCCCCCGTGAGCGACACCGGGGCCCACCCGTGGTCCCACGACGGGTCGCCGCCGGGTTCGAGCGTCATCGGCTGGCCCTGGACCACGGTGGTGCGGTCGGGGGTGTCGAGCAGGAGCGTGGAGCAGTTGTTCCAGCTGCCGTCGGCGGAGAGCTCCGGGTCGACGAGCACCCGCCCGCCCGGGTCGCCGTCGAGGGTACGGGCCGGGGCGTTCGGGTCCACCGAGATGTTCTCGACGTCGGGGTAGACGTTGCCGATCTTCGCGTCGAACGGCTTGTACTGCGCGCTGCGCGCGAGCGGCAGGTTCCAGATCGAGTCCCACGCGAAGGGCCGCTGGTAGACGTCACGGGTGGGCGCGTCGCCCGCCGCGGTCCCCGCGACGGCCGTCCCGGCCGGCACGAGCAGGGCGAGGACGGCGAGCAGCGGCACGAGCAGCCGCGCGGTCCTCACGGCAGGACCGTGCCCGGCTCGGTGACGCGGAAGCCGTCGATGCGCACGGAGGTGGCCGGGCCGGTGTCGCGGTAGATGCCCTGCTTGAGGTAGTTCTCGTCGCTGGTCATCGTCGCGCGGTTGGTGCGTGGGACCGTCTGGGTGTCGTTCTCCCACGCCTCGACGAACCCGCCGTCGTGGTCGCGCGAGAACTTGACGTGCAGCGTGTAGTCGACCCACTCACCCCGGTGGACCGGCCCGATCGTCGGGTGCGGCTCGCCCTTGAGCCCGTCGCCGCCGATGTCGACGGTGCCGCTGTCGCTGATGTTGATGGCCAGCGGCGGGGAGCCCGACCCGGCGTGCCACTGCAGGACGATGAACCAGACACCGGTCGGGTTCGGGAAGTCCGCCGGGAACTTCATCGACCACTGGTACCAACGCTCGTCGCCCTCGTGGACAACGGCGCCGGGGGCGCTGGAGCGCACCTCGGCCCGCTCGCCGCCGCCGAAGTCGGGGACGTCGCCGGGGCCGATGGAGAACTCCGCGGCGTAGCGGCCCTGGCGGACGTCGTCGGTGACGATGCGCATCGTCCGGTCGCCGCCGAAGCCGCCGCAGCCGGAGTTGATCGTCGCCGTCTGGCAGGTCTCCCACTGGCCGAAGTCGCCCGTCTCCCAGTCGCCGACGAACAGCTCGCGGCCCTCGGTCGCCGGCGCCGCCGACAGCGCCGACAGCGCGGCGGCGGGCGGTGCGCCCACGACGCCGACGAGGCCGAGCACCGTGCACCCCAGCGCGGCGCCGGCCAACCGCCGCCGCACCCGCGTTCTGCGGCGCGCACCGCGCCGTCCGTCGATCTCCATGACCCGCCCCTCCGCCGACCGCTCGTCGCAACATGAGAATCACTCGTCGCACGAGCCTCAGTAGTTCGCCGCTCGGCGCAGGAGACTGACCGCTCGTCGCGGCGAGCCGCAAGACGCACCAATGAGGGAGGTCGTGGCGCGTCTGACGGGGGTACGGCACGCCCGGCCGACGGAGAACCGCAGGTCCCGGGGGCGTGCGAGGGGGCGGACCGGGCCGCCCGATACATTTCCCGAGGGACGTCACACCGGCGGATGTCCACCCGTCCGTGGCTCGGGGAACGGTCCTGGAGGGGGCACACGGTGAGGGGCACCGGGGAGTCAGTGATCCAGATGAGCACGCCGCAGGAGAGCTCGACCGTCCACGCGGTAGCGGCGCAGCCGGCCTTCAGCTTCCTCACGACGGCGTACCGGACGGCCGACACCCTGCCCCGCACGATCCGGTCGGTGCTCGACCAGACGCGCACCGACTGGGAGCTGGTGATCGTCGACAACGGCTTCGACGACGAGATCGCCGCCGTGGTCGAGCCGTACCTCGCCGACCCGCGCATCCGGTTCGTCCGGCAGGAGAACGCCGGCGCGGCCGGCGGCACCATGGCCGCCGCGAGCCGGGCCACCGGCCGTTACCTGGTCCCGCTCAACTCGGACGACGCGGTCACCCCGGAGTTCTGCGCACGCACCGGCGACCTGCTCGACGACGACCCGGGGATCGCGGCCGTGACCACGGACGCGTTCCAGTTCATCGACCCCGGCGAGCGCGTGATGACCAACAGCTACCTCAAGGACGCCGGCATCCGGTCCGTGCCGGACCCCGAGAAGCCGGTGCGCCTGGAGGACGTGATCGACGGACCCAGCCCGTACTACACCGCGGCGATCCGTCGCGAGATGTGGGACGCGCTGGGCGGGCTCCACTCGGACACCCCGCTCGTGGACGACCTCGACTTCTGGCTGCGGGCCCTCGTGGCGGGTTACGACGTCCGGATGCTCGCCCAGCGCCTCGGCCGCTTCCGGATGCAGTCCGGCTCGGTGAGCCGGCCCGACGAGCCCGAGCGCATCGAGCAGTTCGAGGGCCAGCGCGAGCGCGCGCTGACGAAGGCCGCGGCCACGTCGGAGGACCCGGAGGTCCTCGCGGCGCTGGACCGCGTCCTGCGGCGGCTGCGCTACGGCCAGGCGATCCGCCGCGCGCGGCTGGCGTTCCGCCGGGGCGACATCGACGACGCCCGGACCCACGCCGCGCGGGCCTGGGCGCAGCGGCGCACGGTCCGGGTGGCCGCGATCAAGGCCGGGCTCACCCTGTCCCCGCGCCTGCTCGGCGCCGTCCACCCGCTCAAGCAGCGCCTGTACGACCGCCTCGACACCGTGCGCAAGCTGGGTCTGCGCCGCGGCTGACCGCGCGTCAGGCGGGCGGCAGGCCCCGGAGGCGCCGGCCGGCGCGGTACACCCCGCGCAGCACCGGGGACGGCACGAGCGACACCGCCCGCAGCAGCCGCGTCCGCGGCCCGGGGTCGAGGCGCGCCAGCGTGCGGGCGTGGTGCCGCGCCGCCGGCCCGTCGCCGGCGCGCGCCGCGCGACGGAAGCGCCCGGCGCCCTCGAGGGACCGCGGGATGCGCCGCGCGGCTGCCAGGGCCGCCGCGTGCTCCGGGGTCGCCGGCAGCTGGGCCTCGATGCGGTCGAGCGCGGCGAGGTGGGCGAGCGAGCGCTCGACCGTGCGGTCGGACTGCCGCGTGATCGACTCGCCCGCGAGGCGGTGCACGTAGCACGGCTGCTCGACGACGCGCACGGAGCAGCCGGTCAGGACGACCCGGACCCAGAGCTCGAGGTCCTCGCCGAGCCACAGGTCCTCGGCGAAGCCGCCGGCCTTGTCCCAGACGGTGCGGCGCACGGTCGTGCCGCGGAAGTGGAACGGGTGCCGCAGGAGGTGCAGTAGCCAGGCCTCGGTGTCGTCCGGCGACGACGGCGGCCGGGCGTCCGTGCCGGGCAGGGTGCTCGGCTCGCCGTCCGGGCCGGTGACGGCCGGGATCACCCCGGCGATCCCCACCGAGGGCGTCTCCATCGCGGCGGCCACCCGCTCGACGAAGCCGGGCTCGACGAGGTCGTCACTGTCGAGGAAGGCGACGAGCTCGGCGCTCGTCCGCGCGGCCCCCTCGTTCCGCGCGGCGGAGACCCCGCGGTTGTCGGGAAGGCGCACGAGCCGGATCCGCGGGTCGGTGAGGTAGGGCGTGACGACCTCGTGGAGCTGGTCGGGGGACGCGTCGTCGACGACGACCAGCTCCCAGTCCGCGCGCGACTGCGCGAGCACGGAGTCGATCAGCTCGCCGACGACGTCCCGCGTGCGGTAGGCGGGGACGACCAGGGCGACGCCCGGGATGCCCATCAGTCCTCCGACTCCTCGGTGGTGGCCGTGCGGATCGACCGGCACCGCACTCTAGAGGGGGCCCGGTGCCCGTCCGCGGCCCCGGCGACCGGTACGGACCGTGCACCGTCGTCACCCCGGGTGACCGGTCGGGTGCGGGGGCGCTACGACCCTACGGTTAGGCTGGCCGTCGGACCCGGGGCCGGACCGTCCCCGTGCCCGCCCGCTCCCCACCACGGTCCACGGCCCCTATGCCAGGTCCTGACGGCGACCCCGCTCGCCCTGCCGACCCGCCGACGGCGGGTGGTGACGCCGCGGCGTCCCCGGACGGCCGGCACAACCCGTCCCTGTCGCGTCTGGGTCGCACCCTCAAGCGAGGCGCGGCGATCTCCGCGGGGATGCTCTTCGTCACCCAGCTGATCTCGCTGGGCCAGACCGTGGTCGTGGCCCGGCTCCTCACGCCGGCGGAGATCGGGGCGTTCACGCTCGGCACGATCTTCGCCAACTTCATGATCGTGATGGCCGACGGCGGTATGCGGGCCGCTCTGATCCACCGCGAGACCGACGTCGAGGAGGCCGCGAACACCGCGTTCTGGGCGAGCCTCGTCAACGGCGTGCTCATGGCGGGCGGGACCCTGGCCGCCTCCCCGCTGCTCGCGCTGTTCTTCGGCGACCGGACCGTCGCGCTCATCGCCGCGGCCACCTCGGGCACCCTGCTGGTGCACTCGCTGCTCAACGTGCCCGAGGCACTGATGCAGCGCCGCTTCAACTTCAAGCGACGGCTCATCGTCGACCCGCTCACCGCGGGCTCCTTCGCCGTCGTCACCGTGACGTTCTGCGCCCTGGGGTACGGGGTCTGGGGCATGGTGATCGGGCTGTACGCCTCCCAGGTCGCCACGCTCGTCGCCGCGTGGTGGCTCGCCGACTGGCGGCCCGGCCGGGCCCGCCCCAGCTACCGGCTGTGGCGCGAGATGGCCCGCTACGCGTTCCCCGTCATCGTCGCGAACCTCACCAAGGACGTCCGGGAGATCGCGACCCAGTCGATCGTCGGGCGCACCCTCGACATCGCGACGGCCGGCCAGTACCGCTACGGGCGCCGTGTCGGCATCCTGCCCGGACAGGCGATCATCCAGGTCGCCTCGTACGTGCTGTTCCCTGCCTTCGCCCGGATCTCCTCCGACGCCGTCCGCTTCCGGCGGGGCTTCCTGCGCGCGCTGCGCCTGCTGTGGACCGCGACCATCCCCATGGGCGCGTTCCTCGTCGCCGCCGGCAGCCCGGCGATCGTCGTGCTCCTCGGCCCGCAGTGGGCGCCCGCCGGGGTCTTCGTGGCCGCCATGGCCGGGTTCGGCCCGGGCACCGCCCTCAACGCGATCGGCGTCGAGTCGATCAAGGGCGCGGGCGCCAGCCGCCGGCTGCACTGGGCGACCGCGGTCTCCCTGGTCCTCGGCATCGGCGGGCTGATCGCCCTGCTGCCGTTCGGCCTGCTCGGGGTCGGCCTGTCGGTGTCGATCGAGGCGGTGGTCGGCGGGGTCCTGACCGTCTCGCTCGCCCGGCCGCTGGCCCGGGTCGGCTGGGGCGAGCTGGTGCGCGTCCTGACCCCGCCGCTGGTGGCGGCCGCGCTCGCCGGGGTCGCGACGTGGGCGCTCGAGCACCTCGTGCTGCAGTCGGACACCCGCCCCGTCGTGCTGGGCCTGGTGTACCTGCTCGCGGACGGCGCGCTGTTCGCCGCGGTCTACCTGGCGGTGCTGGCCGTGCTGGCCCCCGCGACGGTCGGTGAGCTCAAGGGCCTGCTGGCCAAAATCGCGGGCCGCCGCCGGGGCGGGGCCGCCGCCACCGACGAGGACGCCGACGGTGCCGACCCCGCCGATGACGCCGACCGGCGCGGCGAGGACGACCTGTTCGACCTGCCCACGCGGGTCCTCGCGCTGGGCGACCTCGCGACCGTGCGCCTCGCCGCCCCCCACCACCGCGCCGGCGGGCGGCACAGCCGGCCCGAGGCCCCGGCCGGGACCGACGGCGGGGCCGTCACCGGCCTGTCGCCGGCGACGTCCAGCGCCCTGCTCGCGGCGCTGCACGAGGCCGCCCGCAGCGGCCGCCGCGGCCGCGCGCGCCACGCCCTCGCCGAGGACCCGCCGCAGAGCCCGTCGGTCGGCACGCCCGTGCCGCCGGCGCCGGAACGCACCGTGGCGATGAGCGTGTCCCTGCCCGACCGGGACGGGCGCCCCCGCTAGCGGGCCGGGGCGATCCTGCGCACCGTCGGGTCGACGACGACCCAGGCGCCGCCGCCGGCCTCGACCTCGGGCATCCGGCGGCGCATCTCCGCGAGCATGTCGGTCACGAAGAGCACCACCTCGTCGGGACGGCGCTCGCCGACCGCGTCCGGCGGCAGGATGGGGATCCCGACGCCCGGCACCCGCCGGCCGTGCTTGCCGGTCGCGCCGTCGGCGATCGCCGGCAGCAGGTCCGGGCCCACGCCGGCGCGGTTGAGCAGCGGCACGGCGCGCGACGCCGCCGCGTACCCGAGCACCGAGCGGCCGGCGGCCCGCGTCTCCTCGAGGTGGGCGCGCAGGGCCTCCGCGCTGCGCCCCGCGGCGGCCTCGAGCCCGCCGACCACCGTCGCGTCGGTGACGCCGACCGCCGACTCCCGGGACAGCAGGCTCTCGACCCCGGACGGGTCCCGCGGGCCGTCGACGCCGCGGCGCCGGGCGGCCAGCAGCACGGTGCCGCCGTAGAGGTCGAACAGGAAGCCGTGGGTGACCTCGAAGCCCTCGGCCTCGAGCATCGCGGTCAGCACGGGCGTCGAGTAGTAGGCGTAGTGCCCGTGCCGCAGCGCGTTCCAGCCGCCGTCGGCGACGATCGCCGCGAGCGTGTGGAACTGCAGCAGGAGCGTTCCGCCGGGCGCGGTCGCGGCGGCGCGCTCGGCGAGCCCGGCGCGCTGGTCGGCGTCGTGCATGAGCCCGAAGCAGTCGATGACGACGTCGGCGGGGCTTCCGGTGCTCTCCTTGAGCCCGGCGGCCCCGAGCAGGTCGAGCCACGACCCGCCGTGCGGGCTGCCGAACTCGCGCACCGTGCCGCCGCCGGCCGGGACGAGCCCGGCCGCCTGCACGCGCGCCACCGCGTCGCGCGCCTGCGCCACCAGCGCGTCCGGCTCGGCGCCGCGCGGCTCCTCGGGGGTCGTCGGGTCCTCGGCGAGCTGCGCGAGGCCGCAGGCGGCGCACAGCCACATCCGCAGCGGGAACACGGGGTCGGGACCCGGGTCGTCCACGGCCGGGAAGTGGTCGGCGGGCGGCTGGTCGCCGAGGTCGAGCACGACGGCGCCGTCGCCACCGCCGCACCAGCGACAGGTGGGGTTCTCGGGGTGGCTCACGTCCCCGATCCTCGCGCGGCCCCGGCGGGGCGCCGACGGCGGGGATGGGAGGCCGGGATGGGAGGCTGGCCGCGTGGACGTACGCGAGGGCCGCATCGAGGGCGTGGTGGTGTTCGTCCCCACGCCGCACCGCGACGACCGGGGGCTGTTCACCCGCACGTTCGACACCGCGATCGGCGCCGCCCACGGCGTCGACCTGGGCCCGGAGGCGCAGGACAGCCAGTCGCGCTCGCGGCGGGGCACGATCCGCGGCATGCACGGGCGCCGTGGCGCCGGCGAGGCGAAGCTGGTGCGCGCCGCGCACGGGGCGGTGCACGACGTGCTCGTCGACGCCCGCCCGGGCTCGCCGACGTTCGGGACGGTCGAGTCCTACCGGCTCGACGACGAGGACTTCGTCCACCTCTACGTGCCGCCGGGGCTGCTGCACGGCTTCCAGGCGCTCACCGACGTCGCCGACGTCTGCTACCGCATCGACCGTCCGCACGCGCCGGGCGAGGACCTGGGCGTGACGTACGACGACCCGGACCTGGCGATCGCCTGGCCGCAGGAGGTCACCGCGATCTCCGAGCGCGACCGCACCGCGGGCTCCTGGAAGGACCTCCTGGCCCAGCTACGTGCGTGATCTTCCGAGCGATAGCTCGGAAGATCACGCACGTGGGGGGTCAGCCGGGGCGCAGGGACTCGTCGAGGGTGCCGGCCTCCTGGCGGCTCTTGAGCACCGCGAGGCGGGTGAAGCGCCGGTCGAAGCCCTCCTGCGTGAGCCCGCGGGCCCGGTACTCGCGGATCAGCTCCGCGGCCCCGTCGGCCACCGACCACGCGGGCCGGAAGTCGGGCAGGAACTTGCCGATCTTGGTGAAGTCGACGCGGTAGGAGCGCGGGTCGCCGCCGGTCTCGCCGGTGATGACGAGCTCGGCCTCGGGCACCGCCACCTTCACGGCGTCGGCGATGTCGCGGACCTGCACGTTGTTCTCCGTCGACCCGACGTTGAACGCCTGCGCCCGCACGGTGTCCGCCGGCGCCGCGAGCGCCGCGACGACGGCGCCGCCGATGTCGCGGGCGTGCGCCAGCGGGCGCCACGGCGTCCCGTCGCTCATGACGAGGATGCGGTTCGAGAGCAGCGCGTGGCCCACGAGGTTGTTCAGCACGATGTCGGCGCGCAGCCGCGGCGAGAAGCCGAACGCGGTGGCGTTGCGCATCGACACCGGCACGAAGTCGTCGTCGGCCATGTCGACGAGGTCGGCCTCGACGCGCACCTTCGACTCCGCGTAGGGGGTCACCGGCTTCATCGGCGCCTCCTCGTCGAGCACGTCCTCGGTGCCCGACGCGCCGTACACCGAGCAGGTGGAGGCGTACACGAAGCGACCCACCCCGGCCTCCTTCGCCAGGCGGGCCAGGCGCGTGGAGGCGTGGTGGTTGATGTCGTACGTGTGCTGCGGGGCCAGGGCGCCGAGCGGGTCGTTCGACAGCGCGGCCAGGTGCACGACGGCGTCGAACCCGGCGAGCTGGTCGACGGTGACGTCGCGCAGGTCGACCGCGAGGGCCGGCGGCTCGGGGGCGGGCAGCTCGCCCAGGACGCAGTCGGCGTACAGGCCCGAGTCGAGCCCGGTGACGTCGTGCCCGGCCTCGGTGAGCTGGGGCGCCATCAGGGTGCCGAGGTAGCCCTGGTGGCCGGTGAGTAGCACGCGCATGGCGGCCGTCCTTCCTTCGCGTGTCAGGGTCGTGCAGGGGCGCCGACCAGCGCCCGCGTCAGGTGGAAGCCCTCCGCGTAGCGCACGCCGGCCTGGACGCCGCGCACCCGCGCGACGCCCCGGAACGTCTCGTCGTCGAACCAGGCGCGGGAGGTCTGGGACGGGTAGTGCTCGTGGAGCAGCCGGCTCTTGTCGGCCACCACGTCCGCCTCGAGCGGCCACAGCAACGGCGGCTGGGCGAGGTCGGGCTCGGCTTTGAGGATCTCGTAACCGAGCACCAGGTGGTCGCGGAAGACCGTGGGGACGAGCTTGGCGAGCTCGCGGTGGTCCTGGTGGTCGTCGCCGCGGTGGCCGACGAGCACGAGGTCGGGCTCGCAGGTGCGGCGGAACGCCTCGAGCGCCTCCTTGGCCCACTCCCAGTGGGTCGGCAGCCGCCCGTCGGGCATGTCGAGCACCGTGACCTGCAGGTCCGCCCCCGGGCAGAACGCCGCCAGCGCGGCCCGCTCCTCCTGCTCGCGGGGCGTGCCGCCGCCGGAGAGGACGAGCACCCGCACGCGCAGCCCCGGCCGGGAACGGCACAGGGTCAGCACCGTGCCGCCCGCCCCGATCGGGATGTCGTCGCAGTGCGCGGCGAGCAGGACGAGCTCGTCGAGGGACTCCGGACGCAGCAGCCGCATCAGGAGGGGTCGCGCTCGGAGAGCTCCTGCGCGACGAGGCTCTCCAGCGGTGGGCGGTCGGTGGCGACCTCGCGCTCCCAGAGCATCCAGGGCCGCGTCCCGGCCCGGTACGCCGCCTCGAGGGCGTTGCGCTCCTTGAGCGTGTCGGCGGGCTGCCAGAAGCCCTCGTACGGGTAGGAGAGCAGCTTGCCCTCCTTGGCCAGCGTCATGCAGGCGTCGCCGACGAGGTCGCCGTTCTCCGGGATGTGGTCGATGACCTCGGGGCGCAGCACGAAGTAGCCCCCGTTCTCCCGGATGTGCATGTCGGTCACCGGGTAGATCGAGTTGACCCGGTCCGAGCCGTCGACGTCCACGATGTGGAACACGGCCTGCGGCGGCACCGCCAGCAGCGAGGCCGTGGCGTCGCTGTCGCGGAACTTCGCGACCATCGCGTCCAGGGGGGCGTCGGTGAGGACGTCGGCGTAGTTGGCCAGGAACATCTCGTCGCCCTCGACGAGGTGGCGCACGCGGCGCAGGCGCTCACCGATCGGCGACTCGAGCCCGGTGTGGACGAAGTGGATCGTCCAGTCCGCGATGTCCGAGCCCAGCAGCTCGACCTCGCGGTCGCGCAGCACGAAGTCGTTCGACTCGGTCTCGCGGTAGTTGAGGAAGTAGTCCTTGATGTGGTGGGCGCCGTAGCCCAGGCACAGCACGAACTCCTTGTGCCCGAAGTGGGCGTAGTACCGCATGACGTGCCAGATGAGCGGGCGCGGCCCGACCATCTGCATGGGCTTGGGGACGTCGGAGTCGCCGTCGCGCATCCGCATCCCGAACCCGCCGCAGAACAGGACGACCTTCACGGTTCCAGCACCTTGCCAGAGCCCGGTTCGACGACCTGCAGGGAGGGGATCGGGAAGACGAGCCGCCCGCCCCATCCGCCGACGTGCGCCAGCTGCGCGGTGATCTCCTCGCGCAGGTTCCACGGGAGGACCAGCACGTAGTCGGGGCGGTCGGCGTCGATCCGCTCCGGCGGGTGGATCGGCACCCGGGTGCCCGGCGTGAACCGGCCGTGCTTGTAGGGGTTGCGGTCGACGGTGTACGCGAGCAGGTCGGGGCGCACGCCGCAGTAGTTCAGCAGGGTGTTGCCCTTGCCCGGCGCCCCGTACCCGACGACGGTCTTCCCGGCGTCCGCCGCCGTGATGAGGAACCTCATGAGGTCGTTGCGGATGCGCGAGACCTCACCGGCGAACCCGGCGTGCCCCTCGACGGTGTCCAGGCCGGCCGCGGACTCCTCGGCCAGCACCTCACCGACCGCCGGCGCCACGGGGGCACCGAGCTCCGTGGGCCGCGCCCAGCAGCGGATCGACCCGCCGTGGGTGGGCACCAGCTCGACGTCGACGAGCTCCAGCCCGCCCGAGCGCAGCGCCTTCTGCGCCGTGCCGACCGTGTAGTACTGGAAGTGCTCGTGGTAGATCGTGTCGAACTGCCGGTAGCGCATGAGGGTCAGCAGGTGCTGCACCTCGATCGACACCCAGCCGTCGTCGGCCACCATGGCGCGCAGGCCCTGCGTGAAGCCGACGAGGTCGGGGATGTGCGCGTAGACGTTGTTGGCGACGACGAGCGCGGCCGGGCCGTGCTCCTCGCGGACCGCCGCGCCGGTCTCCGGCGAGAGGAACGCCGTCAGCGTGGGCACGCCCTTGTCCCGGGCGGCCTGGCCGACGTTGGCGCTGGGCTCCACGCCCAGCGCCCGCATCCCGTCGGCGACGACGTGCTGGAGCAGGTAGCCGTCGTTGCTCGCGGCCTCGACGACGAGCGAGTCCGGCCCGAGGCCCGCGCGCTCGGTCGCCGCGGTCACGAACCGCCGCGCGTGCTCCACCCACGACGTCGAGAACGACGAGAAGTAGGCGTACTCGGTGAACGTCTCGTCCGGGTCGATCAGGGGCGGCAACTGCACGAGCAGGCAGTTCCGGCACACCCGCGGGTGGAGCGGATACGTCGGCTCGGGGGCCTCGAGGCCCTCCTCGGTGAGGAAGAGCTCGCAGGGCGGCGTGGCGCCCAGGTCGACGAAGCTGGCCAGGTCGGCCGACCCGCAGAGCCGGCAGATGATCTTGTCCAAGGGTCCCGTCTCAGTAGGCGCCGTCCCCGCGGAACACCGCGGAGACCGTCTTCCACATGATCACCAGGTCCATCGCCGGCGACCAGTTCTCCACGTAGCGCAGGTCCAGACGGACCGACTCCTCCCAGGAGAGGTCCGACCGGCCGCTGACCTGCCACAGGCCGGTCATGCCGGGGCGCACGAGGAACTTCCGCTTGGCGGCGTCGGTGTAGGCCTCGATCTCGCCGGGCAGCGGCGGGCGGGGCCCCACGAGCGACATCGAGCCGCCGAGGACGTTGAGCAGCTGCGGCAGCTCGTCGAGCGAGTAGCGGCGCAGCAGCTGGCCGATGCGCGTGACGCGGGGGTCGCGGCGCAGCTTGAACAGCGGCCCGGAACCGTCGTTCGTGCCGGCCAGGAGGTCCTCGCGCAGCTTGTCGGCGTCCGGCACCATCGACCGGAACTTGATCATCTTGAACGTCCGGCCACGCTGCCCGACGCGGGTCTGGCGGTAGAACACCGGGCCGCCGTCGAGCTTGACCACGAAGGCGATCACCGCGAACACCGGCAGCAGCAGGAGCAGGATCGCCGCCGTCGTGACGCGGTCGAACATCAGCTTGAACACCCGGGGCATGCCCGACAGCCGCGGCTCGGTCAGGCGCAGCAGGGGCAGGCCGTCGACCGGCGCGACGTGCAGGCGCGGCCCGGCGACCTCCATGAGGCCGGGGTCGACGACGAGCTCGGAGCCGGTGCCCTCGAGGTCCCAGGCGAGGCGGTGCAGGCGCTTGGGGCTCCAGCCGGGCGTCGGGGCCACGGCGACGACGCCGTAGCGGCCACTGCCGACGCTGGTCGACAGGTCGTCGAGGTCGCCGATGACCGGCACGCCGGCCACGTGCCCCTGGCCCTCCTCGCCCAGACCGGTCGGGGTGCAGGCCGCGATGACGACCCAGCCCATGTGCGGCACGCGGCGGGTGCGCTCGACGAGGTCGCGCACGGCCTGCTCGGTCCCGACCGCGAGCACCGGCAGCATGCCGCGGCCGCGCTTGCGGGCCTGATGCAGCCAGCGGCGCAGGACGTAGCGACCGGCCATCGCGGCCAGCCCCGCCACCGGCAGCACCCCGAACACCCACGGCCGCACGCCGAGGTGCTCGAAGGCCAGGCCGCCGAGCCCCACGACGATCGCCGCGAGGACGAACGCGCGGATCAGGCGGCTCCACTCCTCGGCGCCCTGCCCGAGCGTGCGCGGGTCCCAGGCCCGGCAGGCCACGATCGACAGCGGGACGACGACGCCGACGACCCCGGCGAGCGCCCACGGGTCGGTGCCGCCCGGTCCCGAGCCCTCGCCGAAGCCGATGAGGGCGCCGAGCAGCAGGCAGACGGCCAGCGTCGCCAGGTCGGACCCCGCGACGGCCAGGGCGAACTTGCGCTGCCAGCTGGTGGCCACCTGGACGCTGCCCGGCTGCTCCGGACCCTCGTCCTCCCAGATCCGGACGAAGCCCGGCGCGGTCGGCGCGGGCTCGACGAACACCTCCGGCTCCGGTGGCGCCGGCCGGTCGGCCCGGTCCGGCGTCGCCGCCAGACCCTCCGCCAGCTCCTCGGCAGGCGTCCGGACCCCGTGCGGGCGCACGAGGTCCTGGTGCTCGCCGAGCTCTGCTCGTCCGTTCGTCACGTCGCCCCCGTCGTGGGTTGCCGGGTGGGGGTCCACCCTTCGCACCTCGTCGGCATGGAAGTCGGTGTTGAAGTCGGTGTGGACAGGTCTCCTCGGACGTGAGACGTCCGAGCCGCGCCGGGGTTGCCCCGGGCCCGGGACGTCGTCCCGCCGTCCTTCCACGCCGGCCTCCACCCCCTCCTCGACAAACGCTCCGGGCCCGGGCGAGGTCACGCCCGCCGTGGACCCCGCTGCTCCGTCCGGGTCACCGGTCCGCGGCCCGCGGCATCCTCGCGCACACCGTCACGGCCTCCTCCGCCGGTGGTCGGCGCGGGTGCCCGGTCGCGGGGACGCCCGCCCGGCCGCGATCGGTCACCGAGAGCGAGATCACCCATCCGGAGAGTTCTCGGGCGACGAAGGCTTCACGACAGCGCTGGGTATCGTCGACGGCGGTGGGCCTCGTCGGTGCCCGCCGGAGCGACCAGTGCGAGCCCGATCCGGGCGATCACGGCCGAGTGACGGACGGAGCCCACGTGCCGAGCAGACCCGCCCACGCCTCGAGCGTGATCCGGAGGTGTCTCGTCGGTGCCGCCGTGGCCGTCGCGCTCGCCCTGGGCCTCACCGCCGCACCGGGGATCGCGGCCGCGTCGTCGCCCTCGCCGTCGCCGTCGGCGACGCCGCTGTGGGCGATGCCGCAGACCGGCGACCTCCTCGCGGCGTTCACCCGCAGCGAGTACGACGAGCAGGACGGCACCCCGCAGCAGGTCCCCTCGCCCGACCAGCCGGGCGCGCAGGCGGTGCAGTTCACCGTCCCCGGCGGCGGCCAGCGCTCGGAGATGCGCCCCCGCATCCCGTGGCTCCACGAGGGCGACGTGCAGTACTACACCTACGTCGCCCGCCTGCCCGACGCGTTCCCCACCGAGGCCGACACCTGGCAGCTGCTCATGCAGTGGCACCAGACGTCCGACTCCGGCTCGCCGCCGATCGCGGTCGAGGTCCGGAACAACCGGCTCATGCTCGCCACCGAGGGCTCCGACCTCCAGGACATCGGGCCCATCGCGGCCGGCGACCGGATCGACCTGACGCTGCGGATCGCCTTCTCCCGCGACGCCGACCAGGGCTCGATCGACATCTGGCGCGACGGCGACCACGTGCTCCCGGGCTACCGACCCTCCGGCGGGACGCTCGTCGACGACGGCTCCTACATGAAGGTCGGCATCTACCGGGACACCTCGATCGAGGAGACGGGGCGTCTCTCGCTCGAGGACCTCCGCGCGGGCCCGACCCTCGCGTCGGTGCGCTCCCCCGACTCCGCCTCGAGCCGCATCCCCGCCGACAGCGACCCGACCGGCGCGCCGGGCGGGAGCGGCTCGTCGTCGTCCGGCGACACGCTGACGTGGGTCGCCGGCGGCCTGCTCGTCGTCGTGGTCGCGCTGGCCGTGGTGTCCCTGCGCCGACGGCGCACCAGCGCCTGACGGCCCGCCGGGTCGGCGTCTGACCTGCGTGGGACCATGAGGAGGACCCGCGCGAGCGGGCGGTCCGCCGTGGTGTAAGGGCAACACCTCGGATTTTGGTTCCGATGATCCTGGTTCGAATCCAGGCGGCGGAGCAGCAGGTCAGCCCGGCAGCACCGCGAGCAGGACGGCGTACACGACCGTGCCCGCGGCCATGCTCAGCAGCGCCCGACCGCGCCACAGGTGGACGCCGACGGTCACGGCGATCGCCCCGAGGTGGCCCAGGCCGGGGCGCACCGCGGTGAGGGGCACGTCCCGGAGCAGGTAGAGCACCAGGATGACCATGACGGCGGCCGGGAGGCGGCGGCCCAGGTCGTCGACCAGGGGCGACGAGCGCAGGGCCGACCGCAGCGCGAACGGGGCCGCCCGCAGCGCGAGCGTGGTCGCCGCCGCGACGCCGACGACCGCCAGCAGGTAGCCGGTGTCAGGCACGGCGCTCTCCCGCCCACCGGACGGCGTGGCGCAGCAGCAGGAGCGCGACGACGAGGACCGTCGCCACGAGCAGCATCTGCTGCGGCGCCACCGCGTGGGCGACCACGGCCGACGCCGCCGCGAGCAGCGGCGGGGTCGCCTCGCGGGCCGCCCGCACCGCGTCCACCGCGAGCACGACGAACAGCGCCACGAAGACGAAGTCCAGGGCCGGCACGTCGAGGGCGAGCGTGGCGCCCGCCAGCGCGCCGGCCAGGCCGCCGGACACCCAGCACAGCTGCAGGAGCACCTGGGTCGCGACGATCCGGCGCCCGGTCAGCGACTCGGCGGGCCGGGTGGCGGTGAGCGCGTAGGCCTCGTCGATCAGCGCGAAGACCGCGTAGGCCCGGCCGGCCCGGCTGCGGATGCGGTGGAGCGGGAACGACAGCCCGTAGACCACGTGGCGGGCGTTGACGAGCAGGGCCGTCACCGCGACCGCCACCAGCGGCGTGCCCACCACCGACAGCCCGACGAGCAGGAACTCGAGCGAGCCGGCGTAGACGACCGCGCTGAACACCGGCGCCCACCACCAGGCGAGCCCGGCGTTCACCACGAGCAGCCCGAAGCTGGTGCCGAGCACGAGCATGCCCGCGCCGACCCCGAGGACGTCGCCCGTCGCGGCGCGCAGGTCCGCCCGGAGGGCGGCGGCACTGCTGGTGACCATGCGCGCAACGCTAGACGGGCGACTCCGGCACGCGATGGCGTTCTGCGCGCCGAACGGCACACCAGGCGCAACATGACGCCATGGATCGCATCGATCGCGCCATCATCGACCACCTGCGCCGCGACGCCCGTCTGCCGAACGTCGAGCTGGCCGAGCGGGTGGGGCTCTCCCCGTCGCCGTGCCTGCGCCGGGTGCGGCGGCTGGAGGACGACGGCGTGATCGTCGGCTACCGGGCGGAGATCGACCCGGCGGCGCTGGACCGGGGCTTCGAAGTCATGATCAACGTGAACCTCACCGCCAAGGACCGCGAGACCTTCCTCGGGTTCGAGCGGGAGGTCGCCGCGTTCGAGGAGGTCGTCGAGCTGCGCCGCATGTTCGGGCTGCCCGACTACTTCGTCCGCGCGGCGACCCGCGACATCCGCAGCTACGAGGCGTTCATCGCCGACAAGCTCGGCCGCGTCCCCGGCATCGCCTCCGTGGACTCGCACCTCACGATGAAGCACATCAAGTAGGGCGCGCCCGCGGCAGCACCTCGGTCGGGTGCTCGCGGGGATCGAGGGCGCGCGGATCCGGGCCCGGGTCGCCGACGACGTCGGCGAACGCGTCGATCACCATCGCCACGGCGGGCACCACGGCCAGCGCCACACCCACGGCCCCGAGCGTGTCGGTCGGGTAGTGCATCCCGCGCACCACCAGCGACACCCCGACGCCGAGCACGAGCGCGGCGAGCCCCGCGACGGCGAGCAGCTTCAGCGCCCGGGGCACCGCGGCCAGGCCGAGGACGAGGACCGCGCACGTCACGGCGATCGACGCCACCGACGTCGTGTGGCCGCTCGGGAAGGCCAGCTCGCCGCCGTTGGTGCGCCCCACGAGGGGCTTGAGCACCAGGGAGGTCGTCACCATCGCCGTCGGCGGGCCGGCCAGGACGAGCGCGAGCCCCCGCACGCCGCGCAGGTACGCGGCCAGGGGGGCGAGCAGGAGGAGCGCGACGGCGACCGGCAGCGGTCCGCCGAGCGTCGCGAGCTCCCGCGCGACCCCGTGGGCGAGGTCGGGCTGGTCGTCGAGGACCTCGGTGATGCGACTGTCGGTGCGCCCCGCCGCCGCCTCGCCGGCGTAGCGCCAGGCCAGGACCCCGGTGACGGCGGCCGCCAGGGCCGCGAGGGCAGCGACGCGCCCGCGGACGGCCGACACCACGAGCGGCGTCCGGCGGCCGGGGAGCGACCGTTCAGCGTCGGAAGGGCACGCCATGGGGAGCAAGGATGCCGCACGGCGGGGCCGGGTCGGTGCCCCTCCCCGGGGGAGGGCACAGTGGTCGCCGTCGGCCGCGTCGACACCACGGCGCCGGTGTCCGCACGACCGTCGGAGGACCCGGCCCCGGTCCGCGGGGAGCGGGGAGCGGGGAGCGGAGGTGGGCCGTGCTCCCGAGCCGCACGACCACGGCGACGGCGCGCCCCGGCTCGCGCGCGGAGATCGTCGAGCGGGCCGGTGCCGCGGCGCTCGCGGCGACCCGCGTCCCGGCCACCGACCCGGACCGGAGCCTCGCCGTCCTCGACGGGCTGCTGGGCGCGGCGCGCCGCCGGGGCGCCGATCCCGGCCTGCGCGCCCTCGTGCTGCGGCAGGACCTCGTCGCACGGGTGCTGCTCGCCGCCGACCCCGGGCGGGCGGGCGCGGGGCCGGATCCCGCCGTCGAGGGCCGGCTCGACGAGCTCCTCGCGCTGGTCGCCGAGCACGGGCTCTCGCTGTTCGGGGCGGACGCGCAGATGCTGCTGGCCCGCCGCGCACTCGTCGACGGCGACGAGGACGCCGCGCTCGCGGCCGTCTCGACCGGCCTGGCGCACCTCGAGGAGCCCGTGCTCGTCGACCACGCCGCGACCGTCGCCGAGCACCGCGTGAACGTGCGGTGCGCGCGGCGCCTGGCCGCGAGCACGCTGCTCTCGCTCGGGATGCACGACCTCGCCCTCTCCCAGCTCGACCCCGATCGCCCCGGCGGCTACGAGCACGTGCGCCTCGGGCTGTCGTGGGGCCTGCGCCTCGAGCGCGCCGGGCGCCGCGGCGTCGAGCGGATGCGCGCCGCCGACGAGGCCGCCGCCGGACTGCGTCGCAGCGCGCCGCCCGAGGAGCGCCCGCTGCTGCGCGCTGCGACGGTGCTGGCCCGCGGGACGGGTCCCGCGGCCACCGCCGCCCTGCGCCAGGCCGCACGCCGGGACGCCGAGGCCCTCACCCGCGGGGACCCCGTGCCCTCGCAGCACGACCACCTGGTCACGCAGCTCGCCGCCGCCCGCGCGCTGGAGCGGGCCGGGGCGCTGGACGCCGCGGTCGCCCTGCTCGCCCGGGTGCGCGACCGGCCCCCGCGGGGCGAGGCGAGCCTGCTGCTGTCGGTCACCCGCGAGCACGCGCGCCTGCGCGCCGCGCTGGCCGGTGACGACGGCGTGCCGCGCACGGCCGACGCCGCGGTGCGGGACTACGTCGCCGACCTCGAGGAGGAGCTCTGGGCGCTGCACCGCGCCCGGGCGCTCTCGCTGCGGACCCGGCTCGCTCACGACCGCCTGCGCCGCGAGCACGGGCACGTGACCGCGCTCGCGCTCGCCGACCCGCTCACCGGCCTGCCCAACCGCCGCGCGCTCGACCGCTGCCTCGAGGAGGTCCTCGCCGACGCGGCCCGCCGCGGGCCCGGGGCGGCCCCCGCGGTCGCGATGATCGACGTCGACGGGTTCAAGCACGTCAACGACACCGTCTCGCACGCCCGCGGCGACGAGGTGCTGCGCGGCGTGGCGGCCGCCCTGCGCTCGTCGCTGCGCAGCCCCGACCTGGTGGCCCGCTACGGCGGCGACGAGTTCGTCGTGGTGCTGCCCGAGACCGCCCTCGAGGACGCCGGCGCCGCCCTCGACCGCGCCCGCACCACCGTCGCCCACCACGTGGCGGGCGAGGTGACGGTGTCGGTCGGCGTCGTCGCCGCCCGGTCCGGGGACGCGCCCGCCGAGCTGCTCGCGCGGGCCGACGCGGCGATGTACGCGGTCAAGCGGGCCGGCGGGGACGGCGTGCGCACCGCGCCGTGAGGGCCTCGCAGGAAGGGCCGGCCGGTCGCGTGCCCGCCGCCCCGCCCGGACCGCCGGGACCCGGTCGTAGGATCGGGGCCGACGAGCCCCGGACCCGGGGCCGGCCCGCGCACGAGTGGGAGTCACGCAGCCGATGCCGTCGAGCCCGACCGCCGTCGTCGTCCTCGCCGCCGGTGAAGGCACACGGATGCACTCGGCGACGCCGAAGGTGCTGCACTCCGTCGGCGGTCGCACGCTGCTGGGGCACGCCGTGCACGCCGCGGCGGGGACCCACCCGGAGCACCTCGTCGTGGTCGTCGGGCACGAGCGCGAGCAGGTCGGCACCCACACGATGGGCCTCGCCGACGAGGTCGGGCGCGAGGTCGTCACCGCGGTGCAGGACCGCCGCCGGGGCACCGGGCACGCCGTGGCCTGCGGCACGGCCCGCCTGCCCGCCGACCTCACCGGCACCGTGCTGGTCTCCTACGGCGACGTCCCGCTGCTCGACACCGCGACGATGCGCGCCCTGCACGCCGAGCACGTCGACGGTGGCTACGCCGTCACCCTCCTGACCGCCGAGCTCGACGACCCCCGCGGCTACGGGCGCGTCGTGCGCGACGAGCACAACCAGGTCCTCGCGATCGTCGAGCACCGCGACGCGACGCTCGACCAGCTCGCCATCAACGAGGTCAACTCCGGGGTCTACGCGTTCGACCTCGCGTTCCTGCGCGAGGCCCTCGGCCGCCTGACCACGCACAACGCCCAGGGCGAGCTGTACCTCACCGACGCCGTCGCCATCGCCGTCGGCGAGGGTCGCGGGGTGGGCGCTGTCGAGACGTCCGACCCCTGGCTGGTCGCCGGTGTCAACGACCGCGTGCAGATGGCCGACCTCGGCGCGGAGCTCAACCGCCGGCTGCTCGAGCGCTGGATGCGCGCCGGCGTCACCGTCGTCGACCCGCGCTCGACGTGGGTCGACGTGGGCGTGCGCCTGGAGCGCGACGTCACGCTGCACCCGGGGACGCAGCTCCACGGGCGCACCACCGTCGAGGAGGGCGCGGCGATCGGGCCCGACACCACGCTCACCGACGTCGCCGTCGGCGCCCGGGCCACCGTGGTGCGCAGCCACGGGTCGTCGTCGCGGATCGGCCCCGAGACCTCGGTGGGACCGTTCGCCTACCTGCGGCCCGGCGTCGAGCTCGACGCCCGCGGCAAGATCGGCACGTTCGTCGAGGTGAAGAACTCCCGGATCGGCGAGGGCAGCAAGGTCCCGCACCTGACCTACGTCGGGGACGCCGAGATCGGCGAGGGCAGCAACATCGGGGCGTCCTCGGTGTTCGTGAACTACGACGGCGTCACCAAGCACCGCACGCGGGTCGGCTCCCACGTGCGCACCGGCTCGGACAACACGTTCGTCGCGCCGGTGACCGTCGGGGACGGCGCCTACACCGGTGCCGGCACCGTCGTGCGCGAGGACGTCCCGCCCGGGGCACTGGCGGTGTCCTCGGGACCGCAGCGCAACGTCGAGGGCTGGGTGGCGCGCAAGCGGCCCGGCACCGCGGCCGCCCAGGCGGCCGAGCAGGCCGCCAAGCAGGCCGGCGACACCACCGAGCAGGAGGACCCGTGACCGTCAGCATGTCGTCGACCCCGAAGAAGAGCCTCATGCTCTTCTCCGGACGGGCCCACCCCGAGCTCGCGGAGGAGATCGCCAAGGAGCTCGACGTCTCCATCACGCCGCAGTCGGCGTACGACTTCGCCAACGGCGAGATCTTCGTGCGGTTCCAGGAGTCGGTGCGCGGCTCCGACGCGTTCGTGATCCAGAGCCACACCGATCCCATCAACCAGTGGATCATGGAACAGCTCATCATGATCGACGCCCTCAAGCGGGCGTCGGCCAAGCGGATCACCGCGGTCGTGCCGTTCTACGGCTACGCGCGCCAGGACAAGAAGCACCGCGGCCGCGAGCCCATCTCCGCCCGCCTCGTCGCCGACCTGCTCAAGACCGCCGGCGCGCACCGGATCATGACGATCGACCTGCACACCGACCAGATCCAGGGCTTCTTCGACGGTCCCGTCGACCACCTGCTGGCCAACAAGGTCCTCGCCGAGCACCTGCGCGACGCCTACTCCGGCGAGGACCTCGCCGTCGTCGCCCCCGACTCCGGCCGCGTCCGCGTCGCCGAGAAGTGGGCCGACATGATGGGCGGCGTCCCGCTGGCCTTCATCCACAAGAGCCGCGACAAGACGCGCCCCAACGAGGTCGTGGCGAACCGCGTCGTCGGTGAGGTCGAGGGCCGCTGCTGCATCCTCGTCGACGACATGATCGACACCGGCGGCACGATCGCCAAGGCCACGGAGGCCCTGC
This sequence comes from Actinomycetospora chlora, assembly GCF_039542135.1. Taxonomy (NCBI): domain Bacteria; kingdom Bacillati; phylum Actinomycetota; class Actinomycetes; order Pseudonocardiales; family Pseudonocardiaceae; genus Actinomycetospora; species Actinomycetospora chlora. The sequence continues at coordinate 49,221 of NZ_BAABHO010000001.1, read as the reverse complement.
TCGCCGACGGCGCCTCGGACGTGGTCATCGCCGCCACCCACGGCGTGCTCTCCGGCCCGGCCGTCGAGCGGCTGTCGACCTGCGGCGCCCGCGAGGTCATCATCACCAACACCCTGCCGATCCCGGACGAGAAGCGGTTCCCGCAGCTCACCGTCCTCTCGATCGCGCCGGTGATCGCCCGCGCCGTGCGCGAGGTGTTCGAGGACGGGTCGGTGACCAACCTCTTCGACGGGAACGCCTGACCCCGTGGGCCTCTGGGGCGAGCACGTCGTCCCACGCATCACCGACGTGGCACTCGGCACACCGGAGGTCCGCGCGCTGCGCGAGCGGGTGCTGGCCCGGGCGCGCGGCGAGGTGGTGGAGCTCGGGTTCGGCAGCGGGCCGACGCTGCCGCTCTACCCGGCCGGGGTGACCCGCGTCCGCGCCGTCGAGCCGTCGGCGGTGGCGCGGCGTCTCGGTGCCCGGCGCCTCGCGGAGGCCCCGGTGCCCGTCGAGTTCGCCGGCCTCGACGGGGAGGACCTCGACCTGCCCGACGGGTGCGCCGACACCGTCGTCAGCACCTTCACCCTCTGCACGATCCCGGACGTCGACCGCGCGCTGCGCGAGGTCCGCCGCGTCCTGCGTCCCGACGGGCTGTTCCTGTTCCTCGAGCACGGCCTGTCCCCCGACCCCCGCACCGCCCGCTGGCAGTACCGCCTCGACGGCCTGCAGCAGCGCCTCGCGGGCGGCTGTCACCTCACGCGCGACGTCCCCGCGCTGGCCGGGGCCTCGGGCCTGGTGGTCACCGACCTCGTCCACGACCGCCTGCGTGCCGGTGGCGCCATGGCCCATCTCGCGCTGGGCGCTGCGATCCCCGCACCTCGGTGACGAACTCCGCGCTGAGCGCGGGGTCCGTCACCGACGACGGCGAGCGAGCAGGGCGGCCTGGGGCACGGGCGCGGCGAGCGACGTCTGCTCCGGGGCGCGCACCACCCGGGCGGTGACGTCGAACCCCGCGTCCCCGAGCAGCGAGGCGACGTCGTCGGGCTGCATCCGGCGGAAGTCGAGCGACACGCGGTGGCCGAACGCCTCGTCGTGGTGCGACACGTCGTCGCCGACCTGGAACGCGAGCAGCAGCCGGCCGCCCGGTGCCAGCACCCGCCGGAACTCCGCGAGCACGGCCGGCAGCTCGGGGGCGGGCACGTGGATGAGCGAGTACCAGGCCACGACCCCGCCGAGCGCGGCGTCGGCGACGTCCAGGGCGGCCATGTCACCGACCGCGAACCCGATCCCGGGGTGCTCGCGTCGCGCCAGCTCGACCATCGCCGGCGACAGGTCGACGCCCCGCACCCGCACGCCGAGCCCGTGGAGGTGCGCGGTGACGCCGCCGGGCCCGCTGCCGACCTCGAGGACCTCCCCCTCGACGAGCTCCGCGAACGCCCCGAGCACCGCGCGGTCGAGCGGGGAGCCCGCCAACTCGTCGCGGAAGTGCTCGGCGTACGCCGGGGCGATGGCGTCGTAGCCCGCCCGCGTCGCCGCCCGGTCCGCCGCCTCCCGGTCGAGGGTCACGGACGCACCCTAGGTATCGTGGACGACGCACTTCGGCGAGGGCCGGTCACGAGGACCGGCCGTGATCGACGCGGTGCGGCCCCCCGGTGCTCCGGGTCCGGCCGCGCGCGGCGCGCCGACCCGTGGACGACACCGCAGGAGAGACATACCATGGCCGACGAGATCCGCATCGCGGCAGAGGCCCGTACCGAGTTCGGCAAGGGCGCCGCGCGCCGGACGCGTCGCGCCGGCAAGGTGCCCGGCGTGCTCTACGGGCACGGCACCGACCCCGTGCACCTGTCGTTCGACACCGTCGAGTTCGCCAAGGTGATGCGCGAGAACGGGCGCAACGCCCTGCTCACCGTCACCGGGCTCGGCGGCCAGCCGCCGATGGCCCTGGCCAAGAGCATCGTGCGCGACCCGATCAAGGGCTTCTTCGAGCACGTCGACCTCGTCCTCGTGCGCCGCGGCGAGAAGGTCCAGGTCGACGTCCGCGTCGTGACCCTCGGCGAGGCCGCCTCCGGCACGCTGGTCTTCCAGAACGAGGACACCCTCACGGTCGAGGCCGACGCGACCGACATCCCCGAGGAGATCACGGTCGTCATCGAGGACGCCGAGATCGGCACCCAGTTCCTCGCCGGCGACATCCGTCTCCCCGACGGCGCCGAGCTGGTCTCCGACCCGGAGCTCCTCGTCGTCAACGTCACCGAGGCCCCGACCGAGGAGGCCATGGAGGAGGAGATCGACACCGAGGGCGCCGGCGTCGAGGAGGACACCCCCGAGTCCGAGGCCGACGAGACCGGCGAGTCGTCCGAGGCCGCCGACGGCGACCAGCCCGCCGAGGGCTCCGCCGGGTCCGGGTCCGAGTCCTCCGACGAGAGCTGACGCGCCTCCGTGAGCTCCCCCGCTGCCCGGCCCGACGGCCCGTTGCTGGTCGTCGGGCTGGGCAACCCGGGCCCCGACTACGAGGGCACCCGGCACAACGTCGGGTTCGTCGTCGCCGACGTCCTCGCGGGGCGTCTCGGCGCCCGGTTCTCGGTGCACAAGCGCTCCGGCGCCGACGTCGCCGAGGGCCGGCTCGCCGGCCGCCGCGTCGTGCTGGCCAAGCCCCGCGGCTACATGAACCTCTCGGGCGGCCCGGTGGCCGGCGCCGCCCGCTTCTTCTCGGTGGCGCCGACCGACGTGATCGTCGTCCACGACGACCTCGACCTCGAGTTCGGCGTCGTGCGCCTCAAGCGCGGCGGCGGCGAGGGCGGGCACAACGGCCTGCGCTCGATCTCCAAGTCGCTCGCCACCAAGGACTACCTGCGCGTGCGCTTCGGCATCGGCCGCCCCCCGGGCCGCCAGGACCCCGCCGACTACGTGCTCAAGCGCTGGTCGGCCGCCGAGCGCAAGGAGCTCGACGTGTCCGTCGAGCTGGCCGCGGACGCCGTCGAGGCGCTCGTGGCCGAGGGCCTCGAGCCCGCCCAGAACCGCATTCACTAGCCCCCGCCGTCCGGTTCGTCCGGACGGCGGCTGGTCCGCGGCCCCGGACCGGCGGACCCTGCCGGTGCATGCGCCTCCGCAGCGCGGTCCGCCGGCACCCCGTCGTCGTCTTCTTCGTGCTGACGTACGCCATCGCCTGGGGCGTCCTGCCTTTCGGCACCTTCGGGGCCTACGCGCCGCTGGTCGCGGCGCTGGTCGTCGCCCCGCTCTGCCGGGGCCGGGCCGGGCTGGTCGAGCTCGGCCGCCGTCTCGTGCGGTGGCGCGTGCCCTGGTGGTGCTACCTGCTCGCGATCGGTGTCCCCCTCGCCGTGCACCTGCTCGCGGTGCTGCTGCGCGGGGAGGTGTCGACGATCGCCTGGGCCGCGGCCGGTGACGTGCTGCTGGTGGCCCTCGTGCGTCTGGTCAACCCGGGCGACGGGCCGCTGGGCGAGGAACCGGGCTGGCGCGGGTTCGCCCTGCCGGGGATGCAGGCGCGGCTCTCGCCGCTCGCGTCGACGTCGATCCTCGCCGTGCTCGTGACCGCGTGGCACCTGCCCATCGCGTTCCTCGTCGGGGGCGACGTCGTGACCACGCTGGTCGGGCTGGTCGTCGGGACGGTCGCGGTGACGTTCTGGTACTCGTGGCTGTTCGACCACGCCCGGGGCAGCGTCCTGCTCGTCCTCGTCGCCCACGCGGTGGAGGGCGCCGTCCAGGACGACACCCTCCTGTACTTCGGTCTCTGGCTGGCCGTCGCGGTCGTCCTGGTCGTCGCCGACCTACGCTGGTGGCGGCGGCCGGCGCCGGCCGAGGCGACGTGGTCGCGCCCCGAGCACGGCGTGATCCTCTAGTCGACGGCGTTCTCCAGCCACGCCTCCTCGAGCTGCTCGCGCTCGCTGACCAGCGCGCGGAGCTCGGCGTCCAGCTCCAGGAGGCGCTGGGGCTCGGTGGCCGCGGCGGCGAGCCGCTCGTGCAGCTTGGTCTCCTCCGTGGCGATGCGCTCGAGGCGGCGCTCGATCCGCGCCACCTCCTTGCGCGCCGCCCGGCGGTCCGCCTCGCCGCGCGCGGTGCCGGTGGACACCGCCGAGGACGCCGAGATCGACGGCGGGGGTGCCTGCCCGGCGCGGCGGCGCACGTACTCCTCGATACCGCCGGGCAGGTCGGTGATGCGGCCGTCGCCGAACAGCGCCACGACGCGGTCGCAGACGCGCTCGGTGAGGTAGCGGTCGTGGCTGACGACGACGAGGGTCCCGGGCCAGCCGTCGAGGAGGTCCTCGAGCTGCTGGAGGGTGTCGACGTCGAGGTCGTTGGTGGGCTCGTCGAGCAGCAGGACGTTCGGCTCGGTCATGAGCAGGCGCACGAGCTGCAGCCGCCGGCGCTCGCCACCGGACAGGTCGGACACCGGGGTCCACTGCCGGGCCGCGGGGAAGCCGAAGCGCTCCGCGAGCTGGGAGGCGGTCTGCTCGTAGCGCCCGATCGTCACCCGCTCGGCGATGTCCTCGACGGCCTGCAGCACGCGGCGGTGCATCGGCAGGTCGGCGAGGTCCTGTGACAGGTGCGCCAGCCGTACCGTCGTGCCCTGCACGCGCGTCCCGCCGTCGAGGGGACGCTCGCCGCCGACGGCGCGCAGCAGCGTCGTCTTGCCCGAGCCGTTGATCCCGACGATGCCGATGCGGTCGCCCGGCCCGATGCGCCAGGTCTGCCGGTCGACCAGGGTCCGGTCCCCGACGCGCAGCGTCGCGTCCTCGAGCTCGACCACCGTGCGGCCGAGGCGGTGCTTGGCCATGGTGACGAGCTCGACGGAGTCGCGCGGTTCGGGCACGTCGGCGATCAGCGCCTCGGCGGCCTCGACGCGGTAGCGCGGCTTGGACGTGCGCGCCTGCGGCCCGCGGCGCAGCCAGGCGAGCTCCTTGCGGGCGAGGTTGCGGCGCCGCTGCTCGGCGGCGTCGGCCAGGCGCGCGCGCTCGGCGCGGGCGAAGATCCAGTCGCCGTAGCCGCCCTCGTACTGCTCGACGTGGCCGTCGACGACCTCCCACGTGCGCGAGGCGACGGTGTCGAGGAACCAGCGGTCGTGGGTGACGACCACGACCGCGGTGCGGCGGGCGAGCAGATGCTCGGCCAGCCAGCCGACGCCCTCGACGTCGAGGTGGTTGGTGGGCTCGTCGAGCACCAGCAGGTCGAGCTCGCGCACCAGCGCGGCGGCCAGGGCGATCCGCTGCCGCTCGCCGCCGGACAGGCCCTCGACCGGGGCGTCCAGGCCGCGGTCACCGCCGGGGCGCAGGCCCTCGACGACCGCACGGCTGCGCGCGTCGGCGGCCCACTCGTGGTCGGGGACGTATCTCGGGGTCGAGCTCCGCTCCGCTTCGTCTCCCGTCCACCCGAGCACCGCCTCCCGGACGGTCTCGCCCGAGAGCTGCGTCTGCTGCGTCACCAGCGCCATCCGCAGCCCGCGCACGGGACTCACGCGCCCGGCGTCGGGCGTCAGCACCCCGGCCAGCACCGAGATCAGCGTCGACTTCCCGCCACCGTTGCGCCCGACGACGCCGATGCGGTCACCGGTGTCGACGCCGAGCGACACGCCGTCGAGGACGGGCTTCGGGCCACCGAAGCCGATCGCCACCGACTCGAGGTTGACGAGGTTGGGCACGGTGTCCATGGTGCGCCACCGGGCGCCGGCCCCGGACGGGCGGGCTACCGCGGGCGCGCCCCCGCGGGGCGGCCGAACTCGGTGGTGTGCGGCGGCGCCAGCGCGGCGATGTAGTGCTGCGGGGCGTGCGCGCCGAGCGAGTAGACGAACGGCACGTCGCGCAGCAACCCGATCTGGCGGGCGGCGAACGCCACCGGCGACAGCAGCAGGGGCACCAGCGAGGCCGGGCCCTCCAGGAGCGTCGCGGGCGTCCACCCCCCGCCGAGGTGGTGGGCGGCGCCGACGTGCCGGTACGACGACCCGACGAACCACGGGGGCAGCGCCGGCACGGGGTCGTTGCGGTACACGTGGCGCCGGACCCGCTCGGTGACGCCGAGGGCCGCGCACTGCTCGGCGAAGGACCGGTCGCCCGCCATCGGGGCGCCGAAGGTGTACACGCCGCGCAGGAGGTCCCAGAGCCGCCGCGCCCGCCAGAAGCCGTTGTCCGCGTCCCGGGCCAGCAGCACCGCGTGGATCAGCGCCATGGCCCCGCCGAGGCTGTGGCCCGTGAAGTACAGCGCCTCCGCCCGGTGCACGACGGTGCCCCCGCCGGCGATCGCCCGGCCCTCGAGCGCGTCGAGGAGGACCTGCGCGACGTGGAAGCGGGTGGCCCGCACGTTCCGGTAGAAGCCCGCGTGGACGTGGGCCAGCAGCGGGTCGGCCTCCGTGTCGTCGGCGCCCTGGATCTCGGGGTCCGTGTCGCCGTCGGTGAGCCAGCTGACGAGGTTGGTCGGCTCCGTCCCGCGGTAGGCGAGCACCACCACCCGCCCGCAGGCGCTCTGCACGACGTGCGCGGTGGACCGGATGAACATCGCGTCGACGGTCTCGTCGACCGTCCGCACCCGGTTGCGCTCGAGGCCCAGGCGCGTCGCCATCGTGGACACGGTCAGCGCGTCGCCGTAGGCGTAGCCGGCCGTGGTGGCCAGCACGTGGGCGGCGATCGCGGGGTCGGGCGACGGCGCCACGAGCGCCCGCACCGGGTCGTCGTACACCGGCTGCTGCGTGCGCAGCGGGGTCAGGGCGGTGAAGGGCACCCCGACCACGGCCGAGGCGCCCAGGCCGGGCAGGCCGGGGACCGCCGGCCCGTTGTCGATCGTCCCCACCGACGCCGCCGTCGTCTCCATCGCTCCACCCCCGTCGTCGCCCGTGCGGACGCTAGGGGGACCCGGCCGACGGAACGACCGCCGGAGCGGTGACGCTCAGGCGTAGGCGCCGGGCCCGGGATCGACCGGACGGGGTGGGGACGGCGGGCCGTCGCCCTCGACGACGCGGGCTCCGGGCACGGGCCCGTGCGCGACGCGGACGGTGCGGCACACCCCGAACCCGGCGAGCTCCGCGGCCACGCGCACCGCGGCGTCGTGGCCGTCGCAGAGGAACACGCAGGTCGGGCCCGATCCGGACACGACGCCGGCGAGCGCGCCCGCGTCGACGCCGGCGCGCAGGGTGCGCCGCAGGCCGGGGTCGAGGCTGACCGCGGCGGCCTGCAGGTCGTTGCCGAGCAGGAGGGCCAGCGAGTGGGCCTCCCCCGACGCCAGCGCCTCGAGCACCGGCTCGACGTCGCCGACCCGGCGGGGTGCCTCGGGACGCGCGCGGAGCCGGTCGAGCTCGCCGAACACGGTGGGCGTCGACAGCCCGTGGTCGGCCACGGCGACCACCCAGTGGAACGTGTGGCGCGAGAGCACCGGCACGAGGCGCTCGCCGCGCCCGGTGCCGAGCGCGGTGCCGCCGTGCAGGGCGAACGCGACGTCCGAGCCGACGTCGGCGGCAATCTCCATGAGGTCGTCGCGCCCGAGGTCGAGGCGCCAGAGCCCCGCGGCGGCCAGCAGGGCGCCCGCGGCGTCGGCGCTGCCGCCGGCCATCCCGCCGGCGACGGGGATCGCCTTGCGGATGCGCACCCGCACGTCGGGATCGCGGTCGGCGCGCCGCGCGAGGGCCTCGACCGCCCGCCACGCGAGGTTCGACGTGTCGGTGGGAACGTCGTCGACGTCGACCCCGTCGGTCGGGGTGACCGCGACCCCGGGCTCGATCGCGCCGGGGACGGCGGCCGACACGGAGATCTCGTCGACGATGCTCAGCGCCTGGAAGACGGTGACGAGGTCGTGGTAGCCGTCGGCGCGCAGCTCGCCCACGGCCAGGTGCAGGTTGATCTTGGCCGGGACGCGGACGGTGACCGACGGTCCGACGGCGGAGAGCACCCGACCAGCGTACGGACCGCGCCCGCTCGCCCCGTTCGACCCGGCCACGCTCAGGACCCGGCCACGGTCAGGACCCCGCGGTGACACGCGCCCGGGCGATCGCGGTGAACGCGGCGACGTCGAGCGACTCGCCCCGGGCGCCGGGATCGACGCCGGCCGCCCGCAGCACCGCCTCGGCGGCCGCCGCCGACCCGGCCCACCCCGCCAGCGCCGCGCGCAACGACTTGCGGCGCTGGGCGAACGCGGCGTCCACGACGGCGAACACCGCCCGGCGGTCGGCCTCGGGCGGCGCCCCGCCCGCGTGGCGGGTGAACCCCACGAGCCCGGAGTCGACGCCCGGCACCGGCCAGAACACCGCGCGCGGCACCGGACCGGCGCGGTGCGCCTCGGCGTACCAGGCGAGCTTCACCGACGGCGCCCCGTAGGCCTTCTCCCCCGGCCGCGCGGCCAGTCGCTCGGCGACCTCGGCCTGCACCATCACCAGGCCGCGGGCCAGGCCCGGCAGCTCGGCGAGCAGGTGCAGCACCACCGGCACGGCAACGTTGTAGGGCAGGTTGGCCACGAGCACGTCGGGCGCGAGCGGCAGGTCGCCCGGCGCGAGGCGCAGCGCGTCGGCCGTCACGACCCGCAGGTCGCGGCCCGGGGCCCGCTCGGTGGCGGTCGCCGGCAGGCGCGCGGCCAGCACCGGATCGATCTCCACCGCCACGACCGACGCCGCGGCCTCGAGCAGGGGCAGGGTCAGCGACCCGAGGCCGGGACCGACCTCGAGCACGACGTCGTCGGGACCGACCCCCGCGAGACGCACGATGCGCCGCACGGTATTGGCGTCGTGGACGAAGTTCTGGCCCAGCCTCTTGGTCGGGCGCAGGTCGAGCTCGGCGGCGAGGGCCCGGACGTCGCCTGCCCCGAACAGGCGCACCGGACTCGTCACGCGCGTCAGTCTGCCCCCGGCTCGGCTACTTGCGGCCGCAGACCGGCCAGGCGCCGTAGCCGCCGCGGTCGTCACGGACGCGCTCGGCGACCGCGATCTGCTCCTCGCGGGTGGCCTCGTGGGGCAGCGCGGCGTACTGCGTGCCGCCGTAGGCCCGCCAGGTCTGGCGGTCGAACTGCAGGCCGCCGTAGTAGCCGTTGCCCGTGTTGATCGACCAGTCGCCGGTGGCCTCGCACTGGGCGATGCGGTCCCACTTGCTGCCGTTGGCGACCGAGGGGGCCTCGTTCTTCGGCTTGGTCCCGCGGTGGACGACGCCGCCGACCGGCTGGCGCGTCACCTGCGACTGGCCGACCTGGGTGCGACCGGTCTCGGCGCCGTTGGTGGCGTTGACCGACCAGGTGACGACCTCCTCGCCGGCCTGGCCGGGCTCCTCGACGCGGGTCTCGCCCTGCTCGAGGTCCGGGTCGTCGACGGTGCGCATGGGCGGCGCGACCGGGCGGGTCTCGGTGACCTGGGTGACCGTGTTGCGGGTGACGGTGATGGTCGAGCCGTTGACGATGTCGCCGGCGACCGTGTCGGTCGGGCTGAGCCCGGCCATGCCGTTCTGGGCGAGCAGCTCGGCCGGGTTCACCGCCGTGGTGCTGATCTGGCGCGGGGCGCCGCCACCGTCGACGATCGTGACCGACTTCGGCACGCGCACGTCGAGGTTCATCCCGTTCACCGGGATGTTCGCGTTCATCGGCGCCGAGGTGACGAGGCCGTCGGACGGCAGGCCGAGCTGGGCGAGCGCGTCGGCGACCGTGCGGGCCGTCGTCGTGATCGTCTGCGGGCGGCCGTCGACCATCAGCGCGACGTCGCGCGAGCGGTTGATGACGAGGTGGTCGCCGTCGTGGACCTCGGCGTTCGGGCCGGGCGCGATCTGGTCGGCCGGGCCGATCGGGATATCGCCGCTGTCGAGCGCGCCGGCGACGTCCGAGGAGTAGGTGTGCACCACCTGGTCGACGCCGTCGACCGTGACCGTCACCTGCTTGTCGAGCGCGACGGCGGTGCTGCCGCCGGCCGCGACGGCCAGCAGCGCGACCGCGACGCCGCCCTTGACGGCGTTCGAGCGGCGCTTCGGGTCGGTGGCCAGGCGCTGCGGGTCGTCGAACCCGGTGAGGCCCGCCGGGGCGGCCTCGCGCAGGTCGCCGTCGGCCTCCTGCTCGCCGGTGAACGACTCGAGGTCGTTCCACTCGTCGAGGTCGCCGAGGTCGAGCGCGCCGCTCGGGGCCTCGACGGAGCCGTCCACGGCGGTGTCGGCGGCGGTAGCGCGGGCGACGGGGAGCGGGCCGGTGATGTCGTCGAACCAGCCGGGGGCGTCGCCGCCGCGCGCGCCGTAGGCGCTGTCGTAGCCGAACTCGTGGGCGGCGTCGTAGCCGTAGTCGTGCCCGTAGGCCTGGCCCTGGTGGCCGTCGCGGCCGTACCAGGCCTCGCCGTACGAGCCGCCGTACGAGCCGTACGTGTCGTCGGTGCCGTACCAGCCGTCACCGGTGATCGGGAGCCCTGCGGTGTCGGTCTCGGTGTCGACACGACCGCGGGTCGTGGTGTCCGCGCTCATCGGGCGGCGGAGTCGAGCAGGAGGCGCACGAGCACTGGGGAGTCCGCATCGTTCGTACGTCCGGGCAGGAGCCGGGCCCGGAACAGCGGCGGTGCGGACCTGGGGAAGGTCCGTCCCGCTCCGAGCCCTCGGGGGTGGCTCCACCCCGGCGAGTCACAGCACGGTAACGAGTTGACCGTCGGCACCATCAAGCCGACACGACCGTGTTGCGCCGAACGGCGCTCCTCCGACGACGAGCGTGGTCACTGCGTGCTCTATCGATCGACGGAGCGTGAAGGTTGAGGCTGTTCGGCCAGCCCGAACGCCCGCCGGGCGTTCTCCGCGCTGGTCGCGGCCAACCGCTCGGCGGGCTCGTCACGGAGCTCCGCGAGGTCGCGCACCGTGTGGGGGACGACGTAGGGCTCGTTCGGACGACCGCGGTACGGGTGCGGGGTCAGGAACGGCGCGTCGGTCTCGACGAGGACCAGATCGGCGGGCATCCACTGCGCCGCTCGTCGCAGCTCGGCGGCGTTGGCGTTGCGGAAGGTCGCCGTGCCCGACAGCGACGCGTACCAGCCCTCGTCGGCGCAGACGCGGGCCAGCTCCGGCCCGCCGGAGAAGCAGTGGAAGACGGTGACGGGGGGCGCCCCCTCGGCGCGCAGGACGTCGAGGATCGCGTCGTGGGCGTCGCGGTCGTGGACGACCAGCGGCAGCCCGGTCCGCTTCGCGAGGTCGATGTGCCACGCGAACGCCTCGCGCTGGACGTCCAGCGGCGCGCAGTCCTCGCGCCGGCTCGTCCAGTAGTCGTCGAGGCCGGACTCGCCCACGGCGACGACGCGCGGGCGCGCCGCCAGCTCCGACAGGGCGGCCCGCGCGTCGTCGGTGAGGTCGTTCGAGCGCGTCGGGTGCAGGCCCACCGCGGCGAACACCCGCGGGTCGCCGTCGGCCGCCCACGCCGCCCACCGGGCGGAGTCGAGGTCGTCGGCCGTCGTCACCATCGCGGTCACGCCCGCGGCGGTGGCGCGGTCGAGGACCTGCGCGAGGACGGCGGGCTCCCGCGCCCCACAGGCGTCGAGGTGGGTGTGGGCGTCGATCACCCCTGGGCCGAGGGGCTCGGGCACCGGGGGTGGGACGCGGTCCTTGCTGCTACTCACCGGTGTGGATCGGCGCCCACGACGGGCCGGTCTCGCCGAGGCTCGGGTCGAGCTTGGCGAACAGCGGGGTCGGGCGCTCCAGCGGCCGGCCCACCGGCACCGGCGTCGACGCCCAGCGCGCCTGCTCGTGGGCGTAGTCGCCGGTGAGCACCGAGTGGCTCGTCCCGAGCTCGCCCGAGGTGCCCGCGTCCTCGCGGTGGGGCTGCTCGGCCCACACCCCGGTACCGCCGAGCGCCTCGTGGACCTTCTGCGCGGCGTGCGGCAGGAACGGGGTCAGCAGCGTGTTGGCGTCCTGCACGACCTGCAGCGCGGTGTGCAGGATCGTGTCGCGGCGCGCCGGGTCGTCCTTGCGCTTCCAGGGCTCCTGGTGGCTCAGGTAGGCGTTGGCCTCGCCGACCACCCGCATCGCCTCGGAGATGGCCTGCTTGAACCGCGAGCGCGCGAGGTGCGCCCCGACGGTGTCGAACGCCGCGCGCGACTGGGCCAGCAGTGCCTCGTCGGCCGGGTCCGGCGCCGTGGGCTCCGGGATCGCGCCGACGTTCTTGGCCGCCAGCGAGACCGAGCGGTTGACGAGGTTGCCCCACTCGTTGGCCAGCTCGAAGTTGGTGCGCCGGACGAACTCGTCCCACGTGAAGTCGGTGTCCTGGTTCTCCGGCCCGGCGACGGAGATGAAGTAGCGCAGCGCGTCGGGCCCGAACTCGCGCAGGAAGTCGCCGACGTAGATGACGGTGCCGCGGCTCGTGGAGAACTTGGAGCCGCTCATCGTCAGGAACTCGGAGCTGACGACCTCGGTGGGCAGGTTCAGGTGCCCGAACGAGCCGACCTTGCCGCCGCGGTCGCCCTCGCCGTTGTGGCCGAGCAGGATCGCGGGCCACATCACCGAGTGGAAGGTGATGTTGTCCTTGCCCATGAAGTAGAAGGCCTGCGCGTCGGGGTCGCACCACCACTGCTTCCAGGCGTCCGGGTCGCCGGAGCGCTGGGCCCACTCGATGGACGCCGACAGGTAGCCGATGACGGCGTCGAACCAGACGTAGAAGCGCTTCATCGGCGCCTCGCGCCAGCCGTCCAGCGGGATGCGCACGCCCCAGTCGAGGTCGCGGCTGATCGCGCGGGGCTTGAGGTCCTCGGCGAGGCGGCGGCTGAAGTTGAGGACGTTCGGGCGCCAGAACGTCCGGGTGTCCAGCCACGAGGACAGCGACTGCGAGAACGCCGGCAGGTCGAACAGCAGGTGCTCGGTCTCGACGAACTGCGGGGTCTCGCCGTTGATCCGCGACCGCGGGTTGATGAGGTCGGCGGGGTCGAGCTGGTTGCCGCAGTTGTCGCACTGGTCGCCGCGCGCGCTCGGGTAGCCGCAGATCGGGCAGGTGCCCTCGATGTAGCGGTCGGGCAGCGTCCGGCCGGTCGACGGGCTGATCGCGCCGAGCGTCGTCTCGGTGGAGATGTAGCCGTTGTCCCAGAGCGCGGTGAACAGGTCCTGCGTGACGCGGTGGTGGTTGTCGGTGCTCGTGCGCGTGAACAGGTCGTACGACAGGCCGAGCCCGACGAGGTCGTCCTGGATCACCCGCGAGTACCGGTCGACGAGCTCGCGGGGCGTGGTGCCCTCGGCGTCGGCCTGCACCTGGATCGGCGTGCCGTGCTCGTCGGTGCCCGAGACCATGAGCACCCGGTTGCCGACCATCCGCTGGTAGCGGGAGAAGACGTCGGAGGGCACACCGAACCCGGACACGTGGCCGATGTGCCGCGGGCCGTTGGCGTAGGGCCACGCCACGGCGGTCAGCACGGGAACGCTCATGTGCTCCATCCTCCACGGGGCCGCCACCGCGCCGTTGAGCGCCACTCCCGCGGTCCGACCTCTCCGGATCGATCTCTCGGGAGTGTCCGGGATCGTTGCCGTTCCGTGACCTTTCCTTGTCCCGCTCGGGCCGTTCTCGGGCCGGGACTGTCGGGGGTCGGGGCTAGCGTCCTGTTCGTGAGCATCGACCAGGATCAGCGCCCCGCGGTGGCTGCGGTCCTGGACGGTCTGGACCCTGGTCCGGAGCTCGACGCGGTGTTGGAGGGGCTGTCGGCGGCGGCGTTGGCTGGGGAGGATCTGGCCGCGTATCTGCGGGCGTGCGCGCGTCAGCAGGCGCGCGCGGAGTCCCGGACGTTGACCGCGATGCACCACCTCGGTCGGGCCCGCGCCGGCTCGACCGAGCGGTACTCGGGCTACGACGAGTTCTCCGGCGACGAGGTCGCGGCGGTGCTGTGCTGGTCACGGTCGATGGCCACCCGCAAGCTCGGGCTGGCCGACGATCTCGAGGTGCGCCTCCCCGCGGTCGGTGAGGCGGTGTGGGAGGGCCGGCTGGATGTGGTGCGGGCGTCGCGGTTGTGTGAGTGGACCCGGGACGTGCCCGACGACCTGGCCCGCCACGTGGCCGAGGTGCTGCTGCCGGTGGCGGCGAGCCTGCCGATCGGGGAGCTGATCGACCGCATCGAGCAGGTGGTCATCGAGCTCGACCCCGGCTGGGCCGCCCGCCGAGAAGCCAAGGCGCGGCGCAACGGGCGGTTGATCCTGCAGGCCAACCCGTCGGGCACGGCGACCTTGTCGCTGGTGGATGTGGCGGCGACGTCGGGGTTGGCGATGCGTGACCGGGTCGACGCCCTGGCCGCGGCGGTGCGCGGGCTCGGGGTGCTGACCCCGATCGGTGTCCTGCGCAAGGAGGTGGCCGAGCGGCTGCTCGACGGCTCCCTGGCCGGCCTCGACGACCGCGCGGTGGCCGTCCTGCTCGCCGCGGAGTACCACGCCCCCGGCGACGACCCCGGTCCCGACGACCCGAGCGACGGCGGACCCAGCGGTCGCGGCCCCGACAACAGGGGGCCCGACGGGCCGGGCGGTGGCGACCCTCGTGACCACGGCCCCGGTGGCAGCGGACCCGGCGACCGCGGACCCAGCGACCGCGGACCCAGCGACCGCGGACCCAGCAGCGACGAGCCGGAGCGCGAGCCCCAGCGCTCGGGCGGGGGCGATGAGCCCGGCGCGACACGCGGCACCGCCGGCGGCGGCCCCAGCGGCGGCCCGGGGGACGGCGCTGGGCAGGGCCTGCTCGATCTGCCCGGTCTTGTCGGCGAGCCTGAGCCGTTCCCGGCGCTGCTCGATGGGCCGGAGCCGGGCCCGGGGCGGGTGCGGGCGGGGGTCGGCGAGGTGCGGCTGCGACTCTCGACGGCGCTGGGGCTGGATGACCTGCCCGGCCAGGTGCCCGGCTACGGCACCGTCCTCGCCGACCACGCCCGCACGCTGGTGTCCCGTTACCGCCGCGGGGAGTGGCGGGTGGTGTGCACCGACGACCAGGGCCGCCTCCAGCACGTCCTGCTCGCCCGGCGACGACCACACCGGCCCCGACCGGGCAGGTCGGGGCAGCGGTGCCGGGCCATCGTCGAACTCCACGTTCCGACGACACTGCTCGCCGCCCTGACCCCGACCGGCCACGGCCCGTGGGCGGCGCTGCTGGCCGAGCTCCAGGCCAGGCTGGCCGAGCTACCCCGCGCGGGTGGCCCGCCGGCGGCGACCGCCGCTGATCTGTACCGGCGGCGGCCGCGGGTCGAGATCGACCGCTGGACCCGGGTCCGCGACCGCTGCTGCGTCGCCCCCGCCTGCCGACGCCGCGCCCAGCACTCGGATCTCGACCACACCCTCGACCACGCGTGGGGTGGGCCCAGCCTGGACTGGAACCTCGGCGTGCTCGACCGCCACCACCACCGCGCCAAACACCACGGCGGCTGGACGGTCCACCAACCCGCACCGGGCCACTTCCGGTGGCGCACCCGCGCCGGCATCCACCACACCACCCGACCGAGGAAGATCCTCCACGAACCCGTCGCGCCCCGACCCGCCGCCACACCCCGCCCCCTACCCGACGACGAGCCCGCCTGGACCGACGACGACCACCCCGACTGGCGCACCCGCTACCGACGCGCCACCGGACTCGCCGAGCCCGAGGTCACCGCACCCGCCGTCCACCCCGACGACGACCCGCCACCGTTCTGACCCGACAGCGCTCCCGACACGCTCGAAAGATCGAGATGGAGAGCACCCCAGGACCCGCACGCCCGACCGCCTAGGGCATCGCCCCGAACTGCCGGTCCCCCGCGTCGCCGAGCCCCGGGACGATGTAGCCGTGCTCGTTCAGCCGCTCGTCGAGGGCGGCCGCGACGACCTCGACGGTGGGGTGGGCCTGCGCGAGGCGCTCGACGCCCTCGGGCGCGGCGACCAGGCAGACCGCCGTGACGCGGTCGGCGCCGCGGTCGACGAGCAGGTCGATGGTGTGGGCCATCGAACCGCCGGTGGCGAGCATGGGGTCGAGCACGAGCACCGGGATGCCGGCCAGGCTGCCGGGCAGCGACGCCATGTACGGGGTCGGGCGCAGCGTCTCCTCGTCGCGGGCGACGCCGACGAACCCCATCACCGCGCCGGGCACCTGGGCGTGCGCGGCCTCGGCCATGCCGAGCCCGGCCCGCAGCACGGGCACGAGCACCGGGGGCGCGGCCAGTTCGGCGCCCGTGGCCCCGGCGACCGGCGTGCGGATCCCGACCGGCCGGGTCTCCGCGTCGCGCATCGCCTCGTAGACGACCATCGCCGTCAGCTCGCGCACCGCGGCCCGGAACGTGGCGCGGTCGGTGGTCTCGTCGCGCAGGGTCGTCATGCGGACGTCGACCAGCGGGTGGCGCACGACGCGCGGCTCGGCCATGGGCCGCAAGGCTAGTGGGGGAGATCGCGCACGAAGTCCGCCACGACACGGCCGAGCTCGGCGCCCGCGTCCTCCTGCAGGAAGTGCCCCGCGCCGGTGATCACCGGGTGGTCGAGACCCGCGGCGCCGGGGACGTGGTCGCGCAGGACCGGGGCCATCGCGCCGGTGATCGGGTCGGAGTCCGAGAACGCCACGAGGAACGGCCGGTCGTAGCGCCCCAGCGCCTCCCACGCGGCGCGGTTGGGCCCGTTCTCGGGGTCGTCCGGGCGCGTCGGGACCAGCAGCGGCATCGCGCGCGGGCCGGCCTTGTGGGCCTCGTCGGGGAACGGCGCGTCGTAGGCGGCACGGTCGGCCGGCTCGAGGCCCCGCGCGCAGCCGGACGCGACGAGCCGGCCGACGTCCAACACCGACGCCTTCTCCACGGCCTTGCGGAACTGCCACCACACCGCCGGCATGTCGACGTCCCCCGTCGGCAGTCCGGTGTTGGCGGCGACGACCCCGGCCCAGCGCTCGGGCTCGGCGGCCACGAGCCGCAGCCCGATCAGCCCGCCCCAGTCCTGCCCGACGAGCACGGCGTCCCGCAGCCCGAGCGCGTCGACGGCCTGCGCGGTCCAGGCGACGTGGCGCGCGTAGCTGTGGTCGCCGACCTGCGCGGGCTTGTCGGAGCGGCCGAAGCCGACGAGGTCGATCGCCACGGCCCGCAGGCCGGCCGCGGCGAGGGTGTCGATCACGTGCCGGTAGAGGTACGACCACGAGGGCTCGCCGTGGAGCAGCAGCACGGCCGGGGCGTCCTCGGGACCGGCCGCGTAGGTCGCGACCCGGACCGCGGTGCCGCCGTCGGGGTCGTCCACCTCGACGTAGCGAGGGACGAGCGGGAAGCCGGGCATGTCGTCGAAGCGCTCGTCGGGCGTCCGGAGCAGATCCATGCCGCCAGGGTGGCACCTCGCCCGTGCGGGTACGGGCAGGTCACGGCCCCCGGCATAGGGTGCGCCGCGCAGACACACCCCCGGCTCGCGGAGGCCGCCCGGCATGGCGCAGGACATCATCCCGATCACGCTGGCGCTCACCGCCGGCGACCTGGTCACGCTGTGGGCCCCGCGGTGGCGTCAGGACGGTGAGGAGTGGGAGGCGTTCCTCGGCGACGACGAGTCCCTGTTCGCCTTCGCCGACGCCGCCGACCTGGCCGCCTGGGTGGCCCGCGCCGAGGAGACCGGCCAGGAGCACGACCTCACCGACCACCCGGCCTGGCCCGTGGTCGTCAAGCTGTCGGTCGACGAGCTGACCCCGGAGGACGTGCAGCGCTACGACGTCGTCGGCGTCCCCGAGCTCGCGGCGGGCGACCCCGACACCTGGACGCTCGACGACCTCGCCGAGGTCGCCGCGATGTGCCGCTCGCTCGCCGACGTGTGCGACCTCGAGGTCGTGCACGAGGTGCTCGACGCGACCCCGGCCTTCGCCGCGCTCACCGCCGGGCCGACCGCGTTCGCCGGCCGCGACGGCCAGGCGCTGTGGGCCGAGCTGGCCGAGATCGTCGACGAGCGCTGGGACGAGGTCGTCGACGCCCTCGACGCCCTGGTGACCACGCCCGAGGTCGACGAGGAGCTCGCGACCCGGCTGCGGGCCACGGCGACGCCGGTGGGAGACGGAGCGGAGCGGAGCTCGACCCGTGGTGCCGCGCCGTCGGGCGACCTCGACGCGGACGCGTCCGACGGCGAGGAGGCGGCCCCGGCGGAGAACGCCGACGGCGACCCCTCCGACCCCGCGGCCGTCGCCGACGACCCGAAGGACGCCGTCGACGACGCCCCGGACGAGCTGCGGGGGGACACCCGCGGCGAGTCGCTGCGCTCCGACCTCGTCGACGAGGCCGAGGAGCCCGAGGAGGGCTTCTGGGAGGAGGTGGGCATCGACCCGATCGGCATCACGACCGCCGACGGCGAGGTCATGACGCTGCGCTGCTACCTCGACGACGAGCCGGTCTTCCTCGGCTCCGGCGGGACCATCGAGACCTTCACCTCGGCCCGCGCGCTGCGCACGTGGATCGCCGGCGAGGGCGCCGAGGGGCACGACCTCGCCGACGTGACGACCTGGGAGGAGGTCGTGTCGGCCGCGACGGGCGGCGACCTCGAGATCGAGGTGGCTCCCGAGAACCAGTACGTGCTCGCCGGCATCGCCGACGACCTCGGCGAGGGCCCCGACGTCGTCGACGCCGAGCAGCTGGAGCTCGCGGTCGAGCTGCTGGTCGACGCCGCCGACTGGGCCGGCGACGCCCGCACCCGCGAGGCGCTGGCCCCGTCGGAGAGCCTGGGGTGGCTCGTGTCGTTCGTCGTGCGCCCCGACCCGACACGCCTGACCCCGTCCCCGCCCTTCGACCGCGAGGCCGCGGCCTGGCGGACGCTCGAGGACCGCTTCCTGGGGCGGCTGCGCCAGCACTGAACACCAGCGCACCCGTGGTGCCCCTGTGGTGGACGCCAGGCTGCCTGTCCATCACCCGGATGGGGTGGCGTCGGGAAGGGTGTTTACGCTTCGGCACCGCCGAGACCGGCCGTGCCCCCGGGGCCGGCACCGTCGTAGAGAGAGCGGGCGCCGCGCGTGATCGACAACAGCCAGACGATGTCCTTCGACCGTATGCGCAGCATGCTGGTGCGTGCGGCCGAGGTCCGGGACAGCGAACAGCAGCAGATCTTCGACTCGCTCGACGAGATCCACGGTCGTCTCGCCGCCCTCGACAGCCTGGGCGCGATCCGCAAGCGCCTCTCGGACGTGCCCGACCGCACCGAGATGAGCGTGCTGGCCGAGCGCCTCGACGAGACCGTCGCGAAGCTCGACAGCCAGGAGTCGTCGATCTCCTCGCTGGCCCGCCTCGTCGAGGGCCTGGTCGACCGCATCGGTGAGCGGCTGGCCACGCCGTTCGCGCAGCTCGACGGCCGTCTCGACGGCGTCACCGGCCGGTTCGAGGGCGTCGCCGGCCGGATGGACGGCCTCGAGGACCGCATCTCCGGGCTGCACAAGCGCCTCGACGACCTCGACAACAAGCTCGACCGTCACGAGATGCGCCTCGACGGGCTGCCGTCGGCGGTCACCGGCCCGGTCCGCGAGCGGGTCGACGCCGTCGACGCCGCGCTGCGCGACCGTCTCGAGGACCTCGCCCGCGGCGTCTCCGAGGAGATCACCGGCACCCGCGAGGCCGCGCGCACCGACGCCACGACGACCCGCACCGAGACCGGCGAGCTCGTCGGCGAACTGACCACCCGCCTCGAGCGCCTCTCGGGGCGGCTCGACGAGGTCGGCACCCGCATCGACGGCGTCGAGAACGGCCTCGGCGAGCGCGTCGGTGCGCTGTCCACCTCGGTGGAGACCGGCCTCGACCGCCTCGACGGGACGCTCGTCAACCGCCCCGACCACGAGGCCGTCGTCGCGCTGGTGCGCCAGGCCAACGAGGAGTCCGAGCGGCGCAACGCCGGCCACCTCGACGAGGCGATGGCGACCTTCGCGGAGATCATCCTCGGCCCGGGTGGCGGGTCGTCGGGCTCGATGCCCGCACCGCGCCCGACGGCGCGCCGCGGCTCGCGCAAGCCCGCTGCCCGCGACAGCCAGGTGAACGGCGCCGAGCTGCCCGCCGAGAGCTCCGGCGCCGAGTAGGTCCGCGGCCCCCGCCCCGCCCGGTGGCGCGAGGGACGCCCCGGCGCCGTCGCACGGAGCCGAGGACGCCCTCGATCGTGCGAGGGCGGCACGCCCACCTCGTTCCCGGGGCGGCGTCGCCTGGTGGCTAGGCTCGCGGCGATGCACTTCCGTCGGCGGCTCGCGACGCTCGTCGCGCTCCTCGCGCTGACGGTGGTGGCCCTCCCCGGGATCGCCGCCACCGCGGCCCCCGCGCTGCCCGCGGGCGCCGAGTGCCCCAACGGCACCGCCCCGGGCCCGCCGGTCGACACCTCCGAGGCCCCGGCCCCGGGGCAGGCCGAGCCGGCGGCGCTGCCGGTGCCCGACCCCCCGGTCGGCGGGCCCGCGATGGGCAGCTGCGGCGACGTCGTCGGCGACGGCACGCCCCCCGCGCCGCCGGTCGGCGTCGTCTCCTACGTGCTGGCCGACCTCGACACCGGTGCGGTGATCGCCGCCCGCAACCCGCACGCGCGGCTGCGCCCCGCGTCGCTGATGAAGACCCTGACCGGCCTGCTCGTCGCCCAGCGCCTGCCGATGGACGAGGTGATCACCGGGACGCAGGAGGACGCCGACCAGGAGGGCACGCGGGTCGGCATGGGCCCGGGCGGGCAGTACACGATCCGGCAGGTGTTCGACGCGATGCTCATGGCGTCGGGCAACGACGCCGCGCACGCGCTCGCCGTGCGCCTCACCGGCAGCGTGCCCGCGACCGTCGACCTCATGAACACCACGGCCCGCGACCTCGGTGCCCTCGACACCCGCGCCGCGACGCCGTCGGGCCTCGACGGGCCCGGGATGTCGACGTCGGCCTACGACCTCGCGTCGATCTTCCGCGTCGCGATGCGCCAGCCCGCCTTCGCGCAGGCGACCTCCACCGCGCGGATCGCGTTCCCGGGCTGGGGCCCGAACCCCGGCTTCGACGTCGTCAACGACAACAAGCTGCTGACCAGCGGCTACGCCGGCTACCTGGGCGGCAAGACCGGCTTCACCGACGACGCCCGGCACACGTTCATCGGCGCCGCGGAGCGCAACGGGCACCGGCTCGTGGCCGTGCTCATGCGCGGCGAGCAGCGCCCCGTCCCGATGTACGAGCAGGCCGCGGCGCTGCTCGACCACGGCTTCGCCCTCACCTCCCCGCGCCCGGCCGGCCAGCTCACCGACGCCGCGCCGCGCGCCGAGAGCGACGACGACGCCGGCACCACCGCCGCCGCCGAGCCGGGCGGCGCGGCACCCGCGTCGGGGACGACGACGTCGTGGGGGACGCCGCTGCTCGTGGTCGCGGTGATCGCCGCGGCGGCGGGGCTGTTCGCCCTGCGCACGTCCCGGCGCTGAGCGCAGGATCGGGACCATGCCCGAACCCCTCGGCGCGGCGTTCACGCGGATCGCGGCGGAGCACCCCGACCGCCCGGCGGTCACCGACGACGCCGCGTCCTGGACGTTCGCCCAGCTGGAGGCCCACGCCAACCGGTGGGCCCACGAGCTCGCCGGGCACGGCGTCACGCCCGGCGACCTCGTGTCGATCGCCCCGCCCAACGTCGCCGAGCACTACGCGCTGACGATCGCGGCGTGGAAGCTCGGCGCCGTGCCGCAGCCGCTGTCGCACCGCCTCGCCCCCGGCGAGATCGCCGCCGTCCTCGACGTGGTGCGCCCCCCGGTCGTCGTCGGCCTCGCCCCCGGCACCGACCCGGCGCTCGCGCCGGCCGGCACCACGGTCCTGCCGTTCGGGCACCGGCCCACGGGCCCCGACACCCCGCCGCCGCCCGTCCCGGCGCCGCCGGCGTGGAAGGCCCCGACGTCGGGCGGGTCGACGGGCCGGCCGAAGGTCATCGTCGCCGGCGAGCCCGGCACGTTCGAGACCGTGACGGCCCGCGCGCCGGTCTACCGGATCGAGCCGGGCGGGACGTTCCTCTGCACGGCGCCGCTGTTCCACAACGCGCCGTACCTGTTCTCGCTGCTCGGGCTGCTGCTCGGCAACCACGTCGTGCTCATGGGGCGGTTCGACGCCGCCCGCGCCGTCGCGCTCGCGCAGGGGCACGCCGCGACCTGGATCTACGCGGTGCCGACGATGATGGGGCGGATGGTGCGGCTCCCCCGGCTGCCCGACCTACCGGCCCTGCGGACGCTGTTCCACATCGGCGCGCCGTGCCCGCCCGCCGTCAAGCGCGCCGTGATCGACTGGCTGGGCCCGGACCGCGTGCTCGAGGGCTACGCCGGCACCGAGGCCCAGGCCCGCACGTCGATCACCGGCCGGGAGTGGCTCGCGCACCCCGGCTCCGTCGGGCGGGTCACCGGGGGCGAGATCCAGGTGCGCACGCTCGACGGGAGCCGGGAGTGCGCCGTCGACGAGGTCGGCGAGCTCTGGCTGCGCCCCGAGCCGGGGCGCACCACCTACCGGTACCTCGGCGCCGAGCCGCGGAGCCGCCCGGGCGGCTGGGAGTCCCTCGGCGACATGGGCCGCTTCGACGCCGAGGGCTACCTCTACCTCGCCGACCGCGCCGCCGACATGATCGTCGTCGGCGGCCAGAACGTGTACCCGGCCGAGATCGAGGCCGCGGTCCTCGAGCACCCCGCGGTGGTCTCGGCCGTCGTCGTGCCCGCCCCCGACGACGACCTCGGCTCGGTGCCCCACGCCGTGGTCCAGACCGACCGGCCCGTCACGGACGCCGAGCTCGACGCCCACGTCGCCGCGCGGCTGTCCCCGGCCAAGCGGCCACGGATGTGGCGGCGCTCGGAGGAACCGCTGCGCGACGACGCGGGCAAGGTGCGCCGGTCGGTGTTCCGCTCCTCGTAGGCCTACTCGTAGACCAGGCTCCCGTCGTCGAGGTCCGCGGCGGGCAGGGTGTGGCGCTCCTCGGCGTACTCGTGCATGTGCGTCCACGGAGCGCGGTCGCCCTGCTTGAACATCTTGTGCTGCGACCGCATGACGTAGCCGGAGTTGAAGTTCTCCGGGTCGGACCAGGGCCGGATCTCCATGTCGGCGTCCTCGGGGCGCAGGGTCGGCGTGACCGAGCGCGCGCCCTTGGCCTCCATCGTCGACAGCAGGCGGCAGACCAGGTCGCTGACGAGGTCGGCGCGCAGCGTCCAGCTGTGCCGGAAGTAGCCGAAGACGTAGGCCAGGTTCGGCAGGCCCGTGATCATGATCCCGCGCCAGGTGACCTGCTGCGAGACGTCGACGGGCTCGCCGTCCACGGTGAACGGGATGTCGCCCAGCGCGCTGAGGTTGAAGCCGGTCGCCGACACGACGATGTCGGCCTCCAGCTCCTCGCCCGAGGACGTGCGGATCCCGGTGTCGGTGAAGGTGTCGATGGTGTCGGTGACCACCGACGCCCGACCTTCCTTGATCGCCGTGAAGATGTCGCCGTCCGGCACGACCGCGATCCGCTGCTGCCACGGGCGGTAGCCCGGGTTGAAGTCCTTCTCGACGTCGTAGCCCTCGGGCAGGTACGGCCGCATCTCGCCGAGCAGGAACTGGCGCGCCTCCTCCGGGGTCTCCATGCACATCCGGGTCAGCTCGTTGAACTGCTCGATGTAGGCCCGGCGGAGGATCTCGTGGGTCCAGTCCTCGGGGATGTCGAGGGCGCGCAGCTGGACCGCGAGCTCGTGGGTCTTCGGCACCGCGGCCACGAACGTCGGCGTGCGCTGCAGCATCGTCACGTGCGCGGCCTTCTCCGCCATCGCCGGCACGACCGTCGCCGCCGTCGCGCCGCTGCCGATGACGACGACGCGCTTGCCCTCCCAGTCGAGGTCCTCGGGCCAGGTCTGGGGGTGGACGATGACGCCGCCGTGCGCGAGGTAGCGGTCCGTGCCGGGCCAGTCGGGACGGTGCGGGTCCTGGTGGTTGTAGTAGCCCTGGCACATCCACAGGAAGTCAGTGGTCATCCGGACGTCCTCGCCGGTGTCCCCGCGGTGCACGTCCACGGTCCACCGCTGGTCCTGCGACGACCAGCTCGCCGCCGTCACCTCGTGCCGGTAGCGGATGACGGCCTTGAGGTCGTCCTCCTCGATGACCTCGTCGAGATAGCTGGTGATCTCGCCCGAGGTGGCGATCGACGGGCCGCGCCAGGGCTTGTGGGCGTAGCCGTAGGTGAACAGGTCGGAGTCCGAGCGGGCGCCGGGGAAGCGGTGCGTCCACCACGTCCCGCCGCGGCCCTCCATCTTCTCGAGGATCGCGAACGTCTTGTCGGGGAAGCGGTCACGCAGGTGGTGGCCGGCGTCGATGCCGGACACGCCGGCGCCGATGACG
Source organism: Actinomycetospora chlora (assembly GCF_039542135.1). NCBI lineage: Bacteria > Bacillati > Actinomycetota > Actinomycetes > Pseudonocardiales > Pseudonocardiaceae > Actinomycetospora > Actinomycetospora chlora. Next base: position 25,067 of record NZ_BAABHO010000001.1, on the reverse strand, counting down.
AGGACGTCGACGTGCTCGACCTCCCCGCTCCCGCCGGCGCGGGTGGTGGGACTGCTCTCGGTGATGGTCACGGTGGTCCTCCTCTACGCGTTGACGGTCGAGCCCAGGGCGGAGCGCAGGACGGCGACGGCGTCGTCGACCAGGACGGCTCCCGACGGCGTCGCGCCGAGCGTCCAGAGGAAGCCGTGGATCATGCCGTCGTAGCGGGTCGACGTGACCTCGTTGCCGGCCTCGCGCAGGCGGCGGGCGTAGGCCTCGCCCTCGTCGCGCAGCGGGTCGAACTCGGCGGTGCCGACGAAGGCCGGGGGCAGCCCGGAGAGGTCCGGCGCGCGCAGCGGGAAGGCGTAGGGGTCGTCGGCCGGGTCGGTCGCGCCCAGGTAGTGCGCCCAGAACCACTGCATGGTGGCGCGCCCGAGCAGGTAGCCCTCGCCGTTCTCGGTGATCGAGGGGCTGGTCCAGTCGAAGTCGACGACCGGGTAGAGCAGCAGCTGGCACGCGATCGCCGGGCCGCCGCGGTCGCGGGCGGCGAGGCTGACCGCGGCGGCGAGGTGGCCGCCGGCGGAGTCGCCGCCCACCGCGAGGCGGGACGCGTCCACCCCGAGCTCCTCGGCGTGCTCGGCGACCCACGCGGTCGCGGCGTAGCAGTCGTCGAACGCCGCGGGCTGGACGTGCTCGGGCGCGAGCCGGTAGTCCACCGACACGACCGTCACCCCGGCCGCGTTGGCGATCTGGCGGCACGGGCGGTCGACGGTCTCGATGTCGCCGATGACCCAGCCGCCGCCGTGGAAGTACACGAGCACGCCGTGCGGCAGGTCGCCCGACGGCGTGTAGATCCGTACCGGGATGTCCCCCGCCGGCCCCGGGATCGCCCGGTCCTTCACGTCCGCCACGTCCTCGGCCGGCGGCTGGAGGTCGACGAACGCGGCCGTGGCCTGGCGGGCCTGCGGCACGGTCATGCACTCGATGGGCGGCATGCCCTGCTCGACGAGCGCGTCGAGCAGGGCCTGGGCCTCGGGGTGGACGGGCACGGTGGCTCCTGGCGGTCGGTGACGGGGTCCACCCGCAGCGTGACCCGGCCCACACCCGGTGCGCTTGTGCGCCGGGGACGAACGGCGGGCGCGGTCTTGTGCGGGTCACGCCCGTCCTGCGCCGGCCGGCCCACGCTCCCTGGTCGAACGACCGTTCACCGGGCTACCGTCGGGCCGCGGCCGTCGGGGGTCGCCGGGCGCTCGGGTGGTGGTCGGGTGGTGGTGATCGAGCCCTCCCCCCTGCCGGACGCGCACCCGGTGACCGCGGTCGCCGAGGTCGCGGGTGCCCTCGCCCCGCGTCGGGCCGAGGTCAGCGCCTCGATCACCGACGTCCTCGCCACCCGCATCGACGAGCTGCGCGGCGACCCGGCGCTGCGCGACCTGCTCGCCGCGAGCGTCGAGGGCAACGTCGAGACGATCCTGCACGTGCTGCGCCACGACCTCGCGCCCCGCCGGGTCGAGCCGCCGCCCGCGGCGATGGAGTACGCGCGGCGCCTGGCCCAGCGGGAGGTCCCGGTCAACGCGCTCGTCCGCGCCTACCGCGTGGGCCAGTCCCACCTCATGGAGTGGGCCTTCGCCGAGGCGACCCGCCGGCCCGGGCACGACGCGGCCGCGGCGTCGCAGAAGATCGTCCTGGTCGTCATGGACTACGTCGACCACGTGACCCAGCAGGTGGTCGCGGAGTACGAGGCGGAGCGGGAGCGCTGGCGGCGGGGCCGGCACGCGCTGCGCCTCGCGCGGGTGCGCGACGTCCTCGCCGGGCGCACCCCCGGCGACGCCGACGAGCGCCTCGCCGTGGAGTCGACGCTGTCCTACCGGTTCGCGCCGGTGCACCTCGGGCTCGTCGTCTGGACCGACGACCCGCCCGGCGACCCCGCGGTTGACCCCGGCCTGGCCGCGCTCGAGCGCGTCGCCCTGGACCTCGCGGCGGCGCTCGACGCCGTCGGGCGCCCGCTGGTGGTGCCGTGGGACGCCGGGAGCGTGTGGGTGTGGCTGCCCCGCCGCGACGACGCCGTCCCGCCGCGCGACGTCCTCGAGCGGGCCGTCGCGCGCCACGGGCCGGCGGTGCACGTGGCGACGGGGGCGCCGCTGAGCGGGCTCGACGGCTTCCGCACCACCCACGACCAGGCCCGCCGCGCCCGCGACCTCGCGCTGGCCGCCGGCACGGGCGCGCCCGCGGTGACGCTGTTCGACGAGGTCGGCGCCGTCGCGCTGCTGTGCGCCGACCGGGAGGGCGCCCGCGCGTGGGTGCGGCGCGTCCTGGGGCCGCTGGCCGACGACGACCCTGGCGTCGCACGGCTGCGCGAGACGCTGCGGGTGTTCCTCGCGACCGGCGGCAGCCTGGCCACCACCGCGCGGCGCCTGCAGGTGCACCGCAACACGGTGAAGTACCGCGTCGGCCGGGCCGAGGAGGTGCGCGGGCGGCCCGTCACCACCGCGGAGGGCGACCGCCTCGACGTCGAGCTGGCCTTGCTGGCCGCCGCCTGGTTGGGGTCCGGCTGAACTCAGCCGTCCCGGCCGCGGCGGCGGCCGACCCCGAGCCCGAGCACGCCCAGGATCGCGCCCGCCCCGAGCAGGCCGGCGGTGGCCCGCGGGCCGGGGACCCGCCCGACCGTGACGGCCGGCCGCACGATCACCGGGGCGGGCTCGGGGATCTCCTCGCGCTCGTTCTCCTTGAGCGTCGCCGCCCAGGCGGTGACGAACAGGATGAAGCGCGAGACGAAGTTGGCGAACACGAGCAGACCGATGATCGGGCCGAACGCAGCGCCGGCGGGCGAGTTGGTGACGCTGGAGATGTAGACGGTCATGATCTGCTGGAGGATTACGAAGCCGACGGCGGCGAACAGCGCGGCGCGGACGGCCGAGCGCAGCGTCACCGGCTCGCGGGGCAGCCGCGCGATCACCCAGAGGAAGATCAGCCAGTTCGCCGCGATCGTGATGACGATGCCGGCGATGACGAACAGGGCGTGCGCCCATCCGTCGTCGGGGAGCCCGAGGAAGGCCAGGATGGTGTTCGACAGCCCGGTGGCGATCGCGGTGACCGCGAACGACAGGCCGAACGCCAGCCCGAGCCCGATCATCGCGATGAGGTCGCTGCCGTACTTCTTGACGATCGACGGCGGCTCGCCGCGCTGGTCCCACTGCTCGGAGAGCGCCTCGCGCAGGTTGCCCATCCACCCGAGCCCGGAGAACAGGGCACCGAGCAGACCGATGATGCCGACCGCGTTGCGCTGGGCGATGGCCTGGTCGATCACCGAGTTGAGCAGGTCGCCCAGCCCCGGCGGGACGGCGGCCGTGATGCTGTTCTGGATCTCGGTCAGCAGCGCCTGGTTGTTCGCGAGCACGAACGCCGCGGCGGCGAACGCGACCATGAGCAGCGGGACGAGCGCGAGGATCGAGAAGAAGGTGATGGCCGCGGCGTAGTGGTCGCCGTGCTTGTCGGTGTAGCGGCTCGCGGCCCGGACGAGGTGGTCCAGCCAGGGGTACTTCGCCCGCAGCTTCTCCAGCTGCGTGGGCTCGTCCTGGCTCGACGTGTCGGTCGTGCTGGCGGCGCTGGTCATGCGTCGTCCTTCCGGGTCCCCGACTCCCCGCGGGCCGGTGTGGTCCGCGTGTGGGCCTCAACTACCCCGGGTCATGGGAGACCACGCGCGGTCGTCGTCCGTAGGGCCGCGGGTCGAACGTCCCGTTGCGCGCGCGGAACGACCGCGCCGTGCCCGGCCAGAGCAGCGTGAGCCGGCCACTGGTCTCGTCGACGTACCAGCTGCGGCACCCGCCCTGCAGCCACACGGTGTCGGCGCTCATCGCGTCGACCTCGCGGGTGTAGGCCTCCTCGGCCTCGGCGGTGACCTCGAGCGGCGCCGGGTCGGCGGCCAGGTGGTCGAGCGCCCCGAGGACGTGGTCGATCTGCGTCTCGATCATGTAGACCGCCGAGTTGTGGCCGAGGCTCGCGTTCGGCCCGTTGACCACGAACATGTTGGGGAAGCCGTGCACCGCGGTGGAGGCGTGCGCGGTCATCCCGTCCGCCCACCGGTCGGCGAGCAGGCCGACGCGACCCTCGATGCGTTGCGCGAACGGCAGCCGCGTCGTCCAGAAGCCGGTGGCGAGCACGAGCGCGTCGAGCGGGTGGTGGGCACCCGACGCGGCGACCGCCGTCGACTTCTCGACGTGGTGCAGCGCGCTCGGCTCGAGCGTCACGTCGTCGCGGCGCAGCGCCGGGTAGAGGTCGTCGGAGATGACGATGCGCTTGCAGCCGATCTCGTAGTCCGGGCGCAGCCGGGCGCGCAGGGCCGGGTCGGGCACCTGCGCGGTGAGGTGGGCGAGCGCGCGGTCGCGCAGCCGGTCGATGTCGGGGCGTACGCGACGGCGGGCGCCGATGGCCTGCTCGGCCTCGTCGAACAGCTGCTCGCGCAGCGAGCGCTCGGCGGCCGGGTCGAGCGCGAAGCCGCGGCGCTCCTCGGGCGTGTAGGCCCGGTCGCCGCGCGGGACCACCCACGACGGGGTGCGCTGGAAGACCACGAGGTGCTCGGCGACGCCGGCGAGGGCGGGCACGATCTGCGCCGCCGACGCCCCCGTCCCGACCACGCCGACCCGCCGCCCGGCGAGCGCGGCGGAGCCGTCCCAGCGCGCGGAGTGGAAGACCGGCCCGTCGAACGCCGACAGGCCGGGGATGTCGGGGATGCGCGGCTCGGAGAGCCGCCCGGCCGCGACCACCAGCACCCGCGCGCGGTACGTGCCCGCCGACGTCGCCACCCGCCAGCGCGTGCCGTCCCACCGCGCGTGCTGCATCTCGGTGCCGAGGCGCAGGTGGGGGTCGAGGCCCTCGTCGCGCGCGCAGGCCCGCAGGTACTCGTGGATCTCCTCGCCGGGCGCGAACACCCGCGACCAGTCGGGCTTGGGCCGGAACGAGAACGAGTACAGGTGCGACGGGACGTCGCACGCCACACCCGGGTAACGGTTGTCGCGCCAGGTGCCGCCGACGCCGTGGGCGCGCTCGAGCAGCACGAACGACTCCCGGCGGCGCCGGGCCAGCCGGATCCCGAGCCCGATGCCGGCGAACCCGGCGCCGACCACGGCGACGTCGACGTCGGTCTCCTGGCTCACGCGCGCAGCACCGCCTGCCGCTCGGGCACCGCGTCGCCGTAGAGGGTGGTGCGCTGGCGTGGGGTACGACCGAGCTCCCGGGCCAGGGCCTCGACCTGCGGCAGGGTCAGCTGCCGTCCGGCCTCGGCCCCGGCGGCCGGGTCGATGGCGCCGTCGAGCAGCAGCCCGCCCGCGTCGTCGGCACCGCCGCGCAGGACGGCGGTCGTCAGCTCCGGCCCGAGCTTGGGCCACGCGGCCTGGACGTGGTCGATCCGGCCGTGCAGCAGCAGCCGCGCGACGGCGTAGAGCGCCCGCGTCTCCCGCGCGTCGGGCGCACCTCCGGTGCGAGCAACGCGGCATTGCTCGCGTCCGGCGCCAGGATCGCCACATCCTCGATCCGCGACACGCCGCAGTCCGGGCGGCAGGGCCTCGGGCAGCAGCGGCATGGGGATGAACTCGGTGAACCCGCCGGTCCGGTCCTGGATCGCCGCGAGGGCCCGCAGGTGCGCGACCTGCTCGGCCGGGGTCTCGACGTGGCCGTAGACCATCGTCGCCGTCGAGCGCAGGCCGACCTCGTGGGCCGTGGTGACGAGCTCGGTCCAGCGGGCCGCAGGGATGTCGGTGCCGTCGGTGAGCAGGGCGCGGATGCCGTCGTCGAGGATGCGCGCCGCCGTGCCGGGCACCGAGCCGAGCCCGGCGTCGCGGGCGGCGACGAGGAAGTCGCGGGCGTCGAGGCCCAGGCGGGCGGCCGCGTCGGCGACCTCGGCGGGACGGAAGGCGTGCAGGTGCAGCGGCACCCGGCCGGTGATCAGCGCGACGAGGTCGAGCGGGGCACGGGCGGGCACGTCGGGCGGCAACGGGCCCTGCACGCAGATCTCGGTCGCGCCCAGCGCCCAGGCCTCGTCGACGAGCTCGGCGGCGTGGTCGGGATCGCGGACGACGGCGGTGTCGAGGTTGCGGTTGGCGACGAACGTCAGCTGGTCGCCGACGGCGTCGCGACGCAGGGTGTCGGCGAGCGCGGCGAGGGCGTCGAGCTCCTCGCCGTCGGCGCCGAGCAGCGCGACGTAGGCCTCGTCCTCCAGGCCGTCGGGGTCGGCCTCGGCGCGGGCGAGGTGGTCGGCGAGGTGGGCGGCCCGGGTCACCTGGTCTCCGCCGGCCGACGCACCCGGGCCAGGCCCTGCTCGTCGGCGAGCGCGGTGACCGGGTCGACGAGGTCCGGGTGCAGCCACCGGTTCGGGTCGCGGACGTAGCGCGGGTAGACCGTCAACCTCGGGGTGAGGGTGAACCCGGCCGCCCCGGTCACCGCCCGCAGCGCGTCGAGCCCCGGCCACGGCCGCTCCGGGTTGACGTGGTCGGGCGTCACCGGCGACACGCCGCCCCAGTCGTCGATGCCCGCGCGCAGCAGGAGGGCCTGGTCCGCCGCGGCGCTGGCGGAGTCGTCCAGCTCGCCGGCCAGGTTCGGCGGGGCCTGGACACTGACACCGAGTGGCATGATCAGCCGCGCGACGGCCACGGCGGCGACGAAGGCGTCGAACTCGGCGTCGGGCTCGCCGCGCATCGCGGTGTCGGGCTTGGCGCGGAAGTTCTGGACGATGACCTCCTGCAGGTGCCCGCCCCGGCGCGCCGACGCCGCGAGCACGAGCAGCGACTGCGCCCGCTCGGCGCGGTGCTCGCCGATGCCGACGAGGATCCCGGACGTGAACGGCACCCGCGCGTGTCCGGCGTCGTCGACGACGCGGCGGCGCAGGGCCGGCTCCTTGTCCGGGGATCCGAAGTGCGCGCCGCCCGGCTGCGACCACAGCCGCGTCGCCGTCGTCTCGAGCATCATCCCCATCGACGGCGAGACGGCCCGGAGGCGCTGGAGGTCGACGAGGTCCATGACGCCCGGGTTGAGGTGCGGGAGCAGGCCGGTCTCGGCCAGGACGGCCCGCGCGGAGTCGTGGACGTGGTCGAGCGTGGTGGCCAGCCCGCGGGCGCCCAGCCAGTCGCGGGCCGCCGCCCAGCGGGCCTCGGGCCGGTCGCCGAGGGTGAACAGCACCTCGGTGCAGCCCTGCGCCGCACCGGCGCGGGCGATCTCGAGCACCTCGTCGCGCTCGAGGTAGGCCGCCGGCAGCCGGCCCGGGACGGTGGCGAACGTGCAGTAGTGGCAGCGGTCCTGGCACAGCCGCGTCAGCGGGACGAAGACCTTGGGGCTGTAGGTGACGACGCCCGGGCGGCCCTCGGCCGCGAGGTGCGCGTCGCGGCGGGCGGCGGCCAGGGCGAGCAGCGCCTCGAGGTCGTCGCCCCGGGCCGCGAGCAGCGTCGTCGCGTCGTCCAGGGCCCGGTCCTCGGAGCCGCCGCCCAGCGCGCCGTCCGCGGCCCGCGCCAGCGCGGCACGGACGTCGTCGCGCGAGGGCTCGGGCGGCGCGCTGAGCTCGACCAGCGGCGTCGCCGGTGCCGTGGGGTTCCCGAGATCGGCCACGCGCCCGAACCTACGCCGCGGCTCGCCCGGACGCCGCTGTGCCAGCCTGGGCGTGATGGACACCCGGGGTCGCGCGCTCGGCGCGCTGTGCGTGACCGAGATCGTGAGCTGGGGCGTCCTCTACTACGCCTTCCCCGTGCTCGTCGGGGCGATCAGCGCGGACACCGGCTGGTCGATCGGCGCCGCGACGGGCGCGTTCTCGGTCGGCGCGCTCGTCTCCGCCGGGGCCGGGATCGTCGTCGGACGACTCATCGACCGCCACGGGCCGCGCGCGGTGATGACGACGGGCTCGGTCGTCGGCGTCGTCGCCACCGTGGCGATCGCCACGGCGCCGACGCTGCCGCTGTTCTACGCGGCGTGGGCGGTGGCCGGGATCGCGCAGTCCGCGACGTTCTACCCGCCGGCGTTCGCCGCGCTGACCGGCTGGTACGGCGAGCAGCGCGTCCGCGCCCTGACGACCCTGACGCTCGTCGCCGGCTTCTCCAGCACGGTGTTCGCCCCGCTGACCGCGGCGCTGCTCGGGCCGCTGGGCTGGCGCGGCACGTTCGGGGTGCTGGCCGTCGTGCTCGCCGTCGTCACCGTGCCGCTGCACGCGCTGCTGCTCACGCCGGCCTGGCGCGGGCGCGAGCGCGCCGAGGGCGCCGAGGGTGCCGGCACCGATCGCGAGCACGCCCGCGCGGTCCTGCGGAACCCGCGCTTCGCGCTCGTCACCGCCATCATGACGGTCGGGGCCTTCGGTCTCTACGCGACGACGATCAACCTCGTCCCGCTGCTCGAGAGCCGCGGGCTCGACCTCGGGCTCGCCGCGCTCGGGCTCGGGCTGACCGGCGCCGGGCAGGTGCTGGGGCGGCTGACGTTCGTGCCGCTGGTCCGGCGCTCGACGCCGCGGACGCGCGTGGCGGGGGTCCTGCTGCTGGGCAGCGCCGGCGTCATCGCCCTCGCGCTGGTCCCCGGACCGGCGGCGCTGCTCATCGCCCTCGCGATCGTCGCCGGTGCCGGGCGCGGGCTGCACACACTGCTGCAGGCCTCCACCGTCGCCGACCGGTGGGGCACGCGCGCCTTCGGCCGGGTCAACGGCGTGTTCTCCGCGCCGGTGACCCTCGCCGTCGCGCTCGCCCCGGCCGGCGGCGTGGCCGTGGCGGCGCTGACGGGCGGGTTCCCGAGCGCGTTCCTCGTCCTCGGCCTGGCGACGGTGGCCGCCGCCCTCATCGGTCTGGTCGTCTGAGGGCCCCTCAGATCCCCGCGAGGTGGGACGCCACGGCCGCGTCGACGCGGGGCCGGTCCCCGGTGGCGAGGAGGTCGAGCAGGGCCCCGCGCAGCACGGCGAGCAGCAGCGCGCGCTCGGCCGCCGCGGCGTCGGTGCCGGGGTGGGGCTGGTGGTCGGCCAGCAGGGCGTCCCAGTCGGCGACGGTCTGCGCGGCGAACCCCGCCCAGGGCCCGTCGCCGGGGTCGCCCACCGAGCGCGTGTAGGCCTCGAGCCATAGCCGCAGCAGCGCCCGGTGCTCGGCGGCGGCCAGCCACGCCCAGACGCGGGCGCCCACGGTCGCGAGGTCGGCCGCGCCGCCCACGGCGTCGAGGACCGCGAGCTGGTCGGCCCGGCTGCGCGCCAGCAGCGCCCGGACCAGCCCGTCCTTGCTGCCGAACAGGTAGAGCAGCACGCGCGGGCTCGACCCGACCGCCTCGGCCAGGGGGCGCAGGCTCATCCCCGCCCACCCGTGCTCGAGGACCCACGCGTAGGCGGCCTCGAGGAGCTCCTGCTGCCGCACCGACCCCGTCACCCGCCCAGTGTGCTTCACTGAAACAGTCGTTTCAGTGAGGAGGTCGACATGGGTGAGGTCACGATCCGGGAGCTGGGCGCGCCGGGCGATCTCGGCTGGGTGCTGATGGCGCACGGGGAGCGCTACGCGGCCGAGTACGGGTGGTCGATCGACGCGGTGACGGCGCCGATCGTCGCCGGCTACGCCACGGGCGCCCGGCCCGGCCGCGACGCCGGGTGGATCGCCGAGCTCGACGGCCGGCGCGTCGGCAGCGTGCTCTGCGTCGGGGAGGACGACGTGACGGCGCGGCTGCGCCTGCTGCTCGTCGACCCCGACGCGCGCGGCCACGGCGTCGGTCGCCGCCTCGTGGCGACGTGCGTCGACTTCGCCCGCGCCGCGGGCTACCGCCGCCTCGTGCTCTGGACCAACGAGCCGCTCGCGGCGGCGCGGCACCTCTACCTCGAGGCCGGGTTCGTGCTGACCGGCGAGGAGTGGCACGACGACTTCGGCGTCGACGCGCTCGGCCAGTCCTACGAGCTCGCCCTGGGCTGAGACGCGGGTCCGGCGGCCGCCCGCTCCAGCGCGTCGAACGCCGCGTGCAGGGCGGCGACGTGGTCCTCGACGACGGCCGCGCTCGCCTCGCCCGCGAGGATGCGGCGCGACCCGGCCAGGACGACCGTCCGGATCGCGGCGACGGTCAGCGCCGCGAGCAGCTCGGGCCGGACGACGCCGGCCTCCGCGAACACCGCCGACACCGCGTCCTCGATCTCCCCGCCGACCTCCCGCAGGCGCGCGACCAGCGCCGGCGACTCCTGCACCGTGCGCAGGAACGGCCCCACGCCGTCGCGGATGCCCGACAGCGGGTGCCGCTGCGCGGTGAGCTCGAGCAGCAGGGCCCGCACCGCCGCGAGCGGCGTGGTCCCCGGCGCTCGTGCGCGCACGGCGTCGACGAGCAGCGCCGTCGCCTCGGGGATCCGGTCGAAGAACATGTCCTCCTTGCGCGGGAAGTGGTTGAAGACCGTCATCTTCGAGACCTCGGCCGCGGCCGCGACCTCGGCCACCGACACCGCGTCGAACCCGCGCTCCACGAACAGCAGCGTCGCCGCGTCGGCGATGCGCTGTCGGGTCTGCGCCTTCTTCGTCTCCCGGAGGCCGGCCACGAAATCACTGTACCCAACACAAACTTGTACTCGGTACAGTCAACGGCATGGATCAGGACGTGGACGTGACGGTGGTCGGCGCCGGGCCGGTGGGCCTGCTGCTCGCGGCCGAGCTGGCGCTGGCCGGGGCCTCGGTGCAGGTGCTCGAGCGGCTCACGGAGCCCGACGAGACGATCAAGGCGGGGGCGCTGAACGTGCCGACGGCCGAGGCGCTGGACCGCCGGGGCCTGCTGCCGGCCGCCGAGCAGGTGCAGCGCGAGGTGATGGCACGGGTGTGGGAGTTCCTCCAGAGCACCGGGGCGGCGACCGGCGCCCCCGGGGGCGGGGTGCCGCGGCGGGCGGGGCACTTCGCGGCGATGATGCTCGACCGCGACCTCGTCGACGAGGACGACCCGGAGCTCGCCGGCCACGACGCCGTCGCGGGGGCGACGCTCGTGCCGCAGCGCGAGCTCGAGGCGCTGCTCGCCGGGCACGCCGCGCGGCTCGGGGTGCCGGTGCACCGCGGCGTCGAGGTCGGCGGTGTCGAGCCGGGGGCCGACGGCGTCGTCGTGCACACCTCCGCCGGGCCGGTGCGCTCGGCGTGGCTGGTGGGCTGCGACGGCGGGCGCAGCGTCGTGCGGCGCGCCGTCGGCATGGGGTTCCCCGGCACCGATCCCGAGATCACCGGGCACCAGGCCGTCGTCGACATCGCCGACCCCGAGCAGCTCGCGACCGGCTGGACGTGGTCGACCCGCGGGGTCTACTGCCACGGCCCGCTGCCCGGACGCATCCTCACCGTCGAGTTCGACGGCGCGCCGGCCGACCGGGACGCGCCGGTCACCCTCGACGAGCTGCAGACCAGCCTGCGACGGGTGTCGGGCACCGACGTCACGCTGACCGCGCTGCACGGCGGCGCGACCCGCTGGACCGACAACGCCCGCCAGGCCGCGACCTACCGCGCCGGGCGGGTGCTGCTCGCGGGCGACGCCGCCCACGTGCACTCCCCGTTCGGCGGGCAGGGTCTCAACCTCGGCGTCGGCGACGCGGTGAACCTCGGCTGGAAGCTCGGCGCCGTGATCGCCGGGTGGGCGCCCGAGAGCCTGCTCGACACCTACGACGCCGAGCGGCGGCCCCTCGGCGCCTGGGTGCTGGACTGGACGCGCGCGCAGGTCGCGCTGATGCGCGGCGACGCGAAGACCGCTGCGCTGCGCGCCGTCGTCGGCGACCTCCTGGCGACGCGCGGCGGCATGACCCACGTCGTCACGGCGATCTCCGGCGTCACCCAGCGCCTCGACCTGCCCGGCGACCACCCGCTCGTCGGCCGCCACGTCCCCGACGTCCCCCTCGCCGACGGCACCCGCCTCGTCGACCACGGCCACCACGGCGGCTTCCTGCTCCTCGACCGCACGCCGGACGGCGCCCTCGGCGCCCTCGCCGCCGCCTGGGCGGGCCGGGTGACCGTCGTGCCCGACGGCGCCGGCGCCCCGATCGGGATGCTGGTGCGCCCCGACGGCGTCGTGGCGTGGGCGTCTGACGGCACGGGCGGCACGGGCGGCACGGACGGCCTGGCGGCCGTCCTGCACCGCTGGGCGGGGCGGCCGGCGGCGACTCCAGTTGCTTGACGGAACTCTCTGATCCTGTTTTCATACACAACCACGGAGTTGTCGACGAAGGAGAAGGACCATGAGCACCGCCACCCTGACCACCGCCCCGCCGTTCATCCGGTCCCGCGGAGCGCGCTGGAGCGTGGTCGCGCTCCAGGTCGTGCTCGCCGTGATCTACGTGATGGCCGCGAGCGCCAAGGTGACGCTCGATCCGACGGCCGTGGCCGGCTTCGCCGAGATGGGCTTCGGCCCGGCCGGCACCGTGACGATCGGTGTGATCGAGCTGGCCGCCGCGCTGGGGCTGCTGATCCCGCGTCTCGCCGGTCTGGCGGCCACCGGGTGCGTCGCGCTGATGGTCGGCGCGGTCGGGTTCACGGTCGCCACGATGGGGGCCGCGACGGCCCTCTTCCCGGCCGCTGTCCTCGCGCTCGCCGTCGTCGTCGCCGGGGCGCGCCGCCACGAGACCGCCGCCCTCGTCCGGCACCCGCGGCGCACGCTGCTGGGGCGCTGAGCGCCCGGCGGCTCGGCGCGCGTCAGCCGCTCGGGGTGGTGTCGCGGGTCGGGGTGGCGTCGACGACGGCGGTGCCGTTGCCGGCGGCGGTGTCCTCGACCGGGTCGTCCTCGACCGGGTCGTCCTCGACCGGGCCGGCGTCCACCGTGCCGTCCGCGGCCGTCTCGTCCTCGTCGTCGCCCTCCTGCATCTCGGCGACCGCGTCCTGCGACGGCTCCGACGCCTCGCCGGTGCGCAGGTCGATCTGCTCGCCGAAGTAGCGCAGGACCTCCGCGAACACGGCCGCGACCGGGACGGCGAGGAACGCCCCCGCGATGCCCGCCAGGCTGGAGCCGGCGGTGACGGCGAGGATGACGATCGCCGAGTTGAGCCCCAGCCCGCGGCCCTGGACCAGCGGCTGGAGCAGGTTCCCCTCGATCTGCTGCACGGCGAGGATGAGGATCAGCACCCCGACCGCGGTGCCCGGGCCCTGCACGACGAGCGCGATGAGCACCGACAGCGTGCCCGCGACCAGCGACCCGACGATCGGGATGAACGCGCCGAAGAACGTCAGCACCGCCAGCGGCAGGGCCAGCGGCACGCCGAAGATGACCAGGCCGATGCCGATGAACACCGCGTCGACGAAGCCGATGAGCGCCTGGCTGCGGATGAAGCCACCGAGCCGCAGCCAGCTGCGGGCGCCGAGCTCGGCCAGGTGACCGCCGGACGTCGGGCCCGCGACGCGGTGCAGCCACGGCAGGAACTTCGGGCCGTCCTTGACGAACAGGAAGGCGAGCACCAGCGCGAGCACGGCGTTGATGACGCTGTTGGCGACCGTGGTGAGCCCGGTGATCACGCCGGTGACGATCTGGCCCGCGCTCTGCTGCAGGCGCTCGACCGCGGCCTGCACGTACTGCCCGATCTGGCTCGCGCCGAGGTTGAACGGCGGGCCCTGCAACCAGCCCTGGACCTGCTGGATGCCGCCCACCGCACCCTGCGCGATCTGCGGGGCCTGCCCGGCCACCGACGGCGCGATCAGCGCGATCACGCCGCCGAACAGCCCCAGCGCCACCAGGAGCACGACGCCGGTCGCCAGCGTCCCGTTGACCCGCCGGTTGCGCAGCCACGTCACCGGTGGCTCGAGCACCGTCGCGATGACCAGCCCGAGGAACACGGGGAAGAAGACGTCCCACAGCTCGACGGTCAGCAGCCCGACGACGGTCAGCGCCGCGACGACCAGCAGGAACCGCAGGCTCCACCGGGACGCCCAGGCCAGGCCCTCGCCGATGACGTGGCCGCGCGTCGGCGTCTCGCCGCGCGCGATGTCGCGGGAGGCGGGGGCCTCGTCCATGGACGCGAGTGTGTCAGCGATCGGGGTCCTCCGGCGGGAGCGGGCACGGGACGTCCCGGGGTGCCCGGCCGGGACCGTGCCTACCCCGGACGCAGGAGAGCCCCGCCCGACGGCTGTCGGACGGGGCCCTCGGGCAGCACGCCCCTAGCTGTTGACAGCCTTCTGCAGGCCCTCGTCGATGGCGTCCAGGAAGTCCTGGGTGTTGAGGTACGCGGCGTCCTTGCCCACGAGCAGCGCCAGGTCCTTGGTCATCTTGCCGTCCTCGATCGTCCCCACGCAGACGTCCTCCATCTTCTGCGCGAAGTCGACCAGGGCGTCGTTGCCGTCGAGCTTGCCCCGCTGGGACAGGCCACGGCTCCAGGCGAAGATCGAGGCGACCGGGTTGGTCGAGGTCTCCTTGCCCTCCTGGTGCTGGCGGAAGTGCCGCGTCACCGTGCCGTGGGCGGCCTCGGCCTCGACCGTGCCGTCGGGCGTCATGAGCACCGACGTCATGAGGCCCAGCGAGCCGAAGCCCTGCGCGACGATGTCGGACTGGACGTCGCCGTCGTAGTTCTTGCAGGCCCAGACGTAGCCGCCCTCCCACTTGAGCGCCGCGGCGACCATGTCGTCGATGAGGCGGTGCTCGTAGGTCAGGCCGGCCTTCTCGAAGTCCGCCTTGAACTCCGACTCGAAGATCTCCTCGAAGGTGTCGCGGAACATGCCGTCGTACGCCTTGAGGATGGTGTTCTTCGTCGACATGTAGACCGGGTAGTTGCGGTCCAGGCCGTAGCGCAGCGAGGCACGGGCGAAGTCGACGATGGAGTCCTTGTAGTTGTACATGCCCAGCGCGACGCCCCCGTCCTCCGGGAACTTCGCGACCTGGAACTCCATCGGCTCGCCCTCGCCGTCGGGCGTGTAGCTGATGGTCACCGTGCCCGGGCCGGGCACCTTGAAGTCCTGGGCGAGGTACTGGTCGCCGTGGGCGTGACGGCCGACGACGATCGGCTTCGTCCAGTGCGGGACGTAGCGCGGGATGTTCTGGCAGACGATCGGCTCTCGGAAGATGACGCCGCCGAGGATGTTGCGGATCGTCCCGTTGGGCGAGCGGTACATGCGCTTGAGGCCGAACTCCTCCACCCGCGCCTCGTCCGGCGTGATCGTCGCGCACTTGACGCCGACGCCGTACTTCTTGATCGCGTTGGCCGCGTCGACCGTGACCTGGTCGTCGGTCTCGTCGCGGTGCTCGATGCCGAGGTCGTAGTACTCGAGATCGATGTCGAGGTACGGGTGGATCAGCTTGTCCTTGATGAACTGCCAGATGATCCGCGTCATCTCGTCACCGTCGAGCTCGACGACGGTGCCCTCTACCTTGATCTTCGCCACGACTCGGGAGACCTCCTCACGGGGCGCCGAGGTACTGGCGCCGGCTGACCTGTCCGCACGCTATCAACGGAGCGGCTACCCAGGTCGGGCGAGCGGGTCGCGTCACGCGGCCGGTCACCGGGTCGCGAGCGGCCCGCCCGTGATGGTGAGCGCCACCGCGATCACGACGAGCCCGAACAGCACGTAGGTGACGATGTCGACGCGGCGGCTGCGCACGGCGAGCAGCCCGGCCGCGGTGCGGGTGAGGCTCGCGCGCAGGGCGCCGGCGAGCAGCAGCGCGAGGCCGAGCTCGGTGGTCCCCTCCCGCCAGTGCTGCAGACCGATCCGGCCGAAGGCGATCGCGGCGATCAGGAGGACCGCGAGGAACGGCAGGTGCGCCCGGATCCGCCGCCGCCATTCGGCGCGACGCTTCTCCCGGGTCCGGGGGGCACGCGCGTGCCGGCCGGCCGGGAGCATCTCGGTGGGGCTCTCGTCGGGCCGGGGCTGGGGCTGGGACGGGGGCTGCGGTGACGGGAGGCGCGGGGGCGGCGCGACCGGCCGGACGCCCGCCGGGGGGCTCGGTGGCGGTCCCGGCGGGGTGGGCGGTCCCGGCGGCGTCGGTCGCGGGGTCACGCTGGTCATCCGGTCATCCGGCACTGCTCGTTCCGGCGCTCCGCTCCGCGCGTTCGACGACGTTGGTCAGCAGCATCCCGCGCGTCATCGGCCCGACACCGCCCGGGACGGGCGCGAGGTACGCGGCGACCTCGGCCACCTCGGGGGCGACGTCGCCGACGAGCCCGTGCTCGCCGCGCGTGATGCCGACGTCGAGGACGGCTGCGCCGGGCTTGACCATGTCGGCGGTGACCAGCCCGGGCACGCCCGCGGCGGCCACGACCACGTCGGCGGCGCGCAGCTCGGCCGCGACGTCCTTGGTGCCGGTGTGGCACAGGGTCACGGTGGCGTTGACCGACCGCAGCGTCAGCAGGAGCCCCAGCGGGCGCCCGACGGTGACGCCGCGGCCCAGCACGGTGACCTTGGCCCCGTCGAGGGGGACCTCGTAGCGGCGCAGCAGCTCCACGACGCCGCGCGGGGTGCACGGCAGCGGGCCGGGTTCCTGCAGCACGAGCCGCCCGAGGTTGGTCGGGTGCAGCCCGTCGGCGTCCTTGTCCGGGTCGATCCGCTCGAGCACCGCCCCCGAGTCCAGCCCCTTCGGCAGCGGGAGCTGAACGATGTAGCCGGTGCAGGCCGGGTCGGCGTTGAGCTCGTCGATCGCGGCCTCGACGTCGGCCTGCGTCGCGTCGGCGGGCAGGTCGCGGCGGATCGAGTCGATGCCGACCTTCGCGCAGTCGTTGTGCTTGGCCCGGACGTAGGAGTGCGACCCCGGGTCGTCGCCGACGAGCACCGTGCCCAGGCCCGGGGTGCGGCCCGCCGCCGTCAGCGCCTCGACCCGCCCGCGCAGGTCGTCGAGGATCGCGGCGAGGGTGGCCTTCCCGTCCAGCTTGGTCGCGGTCACGACCTCATGATGGCAGGTCGGGGCGTGTGCCCTCCGTCGTCCGGGCCCGTGGCGGCCACGGCGCCGCGGCGATCCCGGCCGCGACCAGGGTGAGCAGGGCCCCGAGGACGGTCGCGAGCCCGGGGGTGCCGGCGGCCGAGGGCAGCACGAGGTCGAGCACCAGCGCGCCGACGACCTGCCCCGCGACCGCGCCGAGCGCGAGCAGCAGGACCCCGACCTGCCCGACCACCCAGGCCCCGAGCCCGATGAAGATCGCCCCGAACGGCCCGCCCAGGTAGAGGTACCAGTCGCCGGGCAGCGCGCCGGGCGGCCCGAGCAGCAGCACCGCGACGATCCCGGCGAGCACGAGCGCGACGAACCCGACGACGAAGTTCGTCAGCGCGGCCGGCAGGACCGACGCGACCACGGACCGTTCGTCGCCGCGCGCCGCGGCCGCCACCCGCCCGTTGAGGGCCTGCTGGGTGGCCGCGGCGACCCCGCCGGCGAGGGGCAGCAGCGCCAGCGCGACCGGCACGTCGGAGCCCACCGAGGGCGCGACCGACAGCACGACGGCGCCGAGCATCAGCACGGCGCCGGCGACGCGCGGCGGGGTCGTGGGCTGCGGCCCGGACGGGCCGAGGCCGGCGCGGTCGACGGCGAGGCCACCGCTGGACTGGCCCGCGACGACGGCGATGGTGAACAGCGCGGTGCCCAGCACGTGGGCGGTCAGCCCCTGGCCGGCGATGAGCAGCGCCCCGCCGAGGCCACCGAGCAGCTGCCAGGTCCGCAGCGACCCGCGTCGCCGGGCGGTACCGACCCGGCGCAGGCCCCGGCGGCCCGCGGGGAGCACCGCGACGAGCACCCCCAGCAGCACCAGCCCGAGGCCGAACGAGATCACCGCGGCGAGGACCCCGTTGCCGAGCCGGGCGCCGAGCTCGGCGTTGACCCGGGCCTGCCCGACGACGAACGTGCCCGTGACGAACGCCCCGAGCAGGCCGAGCACCGTGCGCGGGGCGGGTGCGGCGGGACCCCGCCCCGTCACGGGAGCCCGGCGGGCCCGGCCACCCCCGCCGGGTCGTCTCTGCTGCCGGCGCCCTCGCCGTCCGGGCGGGCGGCGTGCCGGCGCAGCACGTCGAGGAGCTCGGTGTAGGGCCCGACGAGGAACGCCTCGTCCCCCGCCGCCAGCCGGGTGTCCCGCCGCGGCGGGTGCTCGAGCACGGCCGACCCGGCGCGGTGCAGCGCCACGACGCGTGTGCGGGCGGCCAGCTCGCGCAGCACCAGGCCGTCGAGGCCGCTGCCGGGCGCGACCGTGAGCCGCCCGAGAAGGAACGCCTGCCCGTGCACGCCGAACGTGCCGAGCACGTCGAGGCCCAGGGCCCCGCCCACGAACCAGGGCGCGGCGAGCTCGGCGACCGAGCGCACGAACCGGAAGTCGAAGCGGTCGGCGGCGGTGCGGGCGAGCTCGCGGTCGAACAGCCGCAGCACCACCGGCACCGCGCTCCAGCGCTCGGCCAGCGTCTCCCGGACCGCGAGGCCGGTCTCCACGTTGGCCATGTCGTCGCTGGTCAGCACGGCCACGGCCGCGGCGGCCGGGACGCGGGCGTCGCGCAGCGTGCCGGGGTCGGTCGCGTCGCCGAACACGACGGGCGCCCCGGCGGCACGGGCGCGGTCGAGGAAGCGGTTGCCGGGGTCGCGCTCGACCACCACGACGTCGCGCTCGCGCTCCCGCAGCGCCTCCAGCACGGCGACGCCCACGGCGCCGAGCCCGATGAGCACGACGTGGCCGCGGGCGCCCGACGCCCGCCGGCGCCCGGCGGTCTCGGCGAGGCGGCGGCTGATGAGCATGTCGGTGAAGAAGGCGATGGGGATCGCGGTGGTGACGACGCCGGCGAGCATGAGGAACACGGCCCACAGCCGCAGCCACAGCGCCTGGTCGGCGAAGCTGTAGTCGCCGAAGCCGACCGTCGCCACCGACTCGACGGTGAAGTACAGCGCGTCGACCGGCGACATGCCCGGGTCGTCGTACCCCAGGCTGAGCACCACCGTCGACACGACGATCAGCGCGACGAGCGCGACCAGGGCCCACCCGAGACCCCGGTCGGCCTCGCGGACGAGCTGTCCCAGCGCGGCCATCGCGCGGCGCACGCGGCGGCTGCCGGCGCGGCGGGCCTCGGGGCCGCCGGCGCCCCGGCGCGTGACCCGGCGGTCGGGGGCGGGCCCGTCGGTGGCGATGCCGGCCGCGGCCAGCTCGTCCGGCGTCCCGAGCAGGGCGACCCGGTCACCGGGCGCGACCGCGCGGTCGCGGCTGGGGCAGACCGCCGTCGCGGCCCCGCCGACGACCTCGCCGACCTCGCCGACCTCGCCCAGGTGGTCGGGAGCGCCCTCGCGCGGCGTCACCGCGAGCGGCACGAGGTCGCCGTAGAGCGCGCGCAGCGTGCCGGTGGCCCGGGCGGTGACCGACGCCGAGAGGAAGCAGTGCCCGCCCACGTCCAGCTCGTGCACCGGGCTCTGCAGGCAGGCCTCGACCACCGTCGGGGTGGCCAGCGCGGCGATGTCGAGCACGGTGTCCGGGCCGGGGCCGGCGGCGACCGCCCGCCCGACCGCGGCGGTGGCGAGCGCGGTCACGACCCGGACGTCCGGGCGGTGCTCGCGGACCACGAGCGCCACGCGCAGGGCACGCAGGTCGTCGGACTCGGCGCACACGACCGCGGCCGCCGTCTCCAGGCCGGCGGCCTCCAGCGCGCGGGGCTCGGTGGCGTCGCGCTCCACGACCGTCGCGCCGACGGCGGCCGCCGCGCGGTGCGTGCGCGCGGGCGCCACATCGTCGACGACCACGACCTCCTGACCGGCCGCGACGAGCTGCTCGACGATCCGCAGCCCCAGGCCCTCCAGCCCGCAGACGACGACGTGCCCGCCCGCCGGCGACGCCCCGGGCGGTGTCACCGCGTCCGCCCGAGCCTCGCCGTGGCCGTGTTCACCGCCGCCACCGTGCCGGCGTAGATGCCGTGCTGGACGAAGCTCGTCACCAGCAGGCGACGCTCCCAGCGCCACGGCGGCGGGGTCTCGCCGAGGACCGGGAAGAGCCCCAGCGCCATCACCTGGCTGCCGGCGAAGAACGCGAGGCCGGCCTCGGGTTCGCGACCGAGGGCCCGGGCCAGCACGACGTGACCGGCACCGACCGCGGAGCCGTAACCCCAGTGCACGACCCAGAAGAGCCGCTGGCGGCCGCGCGGCGAGCGCGGGGCCCACCCGACGACGTGGCGCAGCAGCGTCGACGCGGCGATGACGACGTGGTCGCTGTCGTCGTAGTCGAGGATCGTGTCGATCTCGCCGGTGCCGATCCCGTGCTCCCGGGCGTAGCGACGCCGCCGCAGCTCGGCCGCGAGGGCCATCGCCCCCGTGCCGGCCGCGCCCCCGACGACCCCGCGGAGGGCCTCGCGGGCCAGGTCGCGCGTCCCCCACCGTGCCGCCATGACCGCAGCATGCCCTGAACCGGTTCACGATGCGGACGGATGGGTGACCTACCCGTCAGTCCCCGTCCATCCGGGCGGGTGCGCACGCGGCGTGTCCCACTTCACACTCGTCGTACACCGGGGCGAACGCCGTGCGTCCACCTGCACCAACCAGGGTGGGCGTCGCCGTGCGTCGCTCCGCACACCACACGAAGGAGTGGGGATGACGACGATCGACGAGCAGTCCACCGCAGCGCACGCAGCACCGGACAGCGCGGCCGACGACGCAGCGGCCGCGGCGGCGAACCCGGCACTCGTCGGCGTACCGACGTTCGTGGTCGGCTCGGTGTGCCTCGGCCTCTACCTCATCGGGTTCACGGGGGCCTCCACGACGGTCGCCATCGCCCTGCTCCCCATCCTGATCTTCGCCAACGGGATGGGCCTGGTCATCGCCACCGTCTGGGCGATCCGGCTCGGACAGGGCCCGGTGGCGTCGATCTTCGCGGTGTTCGCCGGATTCTGGCTGAGCTTCCCGCTGCTCGTGCTGGGTCTCGCCCACGGGTGGTTCGGGGACGCCACCACCGACCCGAACGTCGCGACCGGCGCCCAGGTGGCCTTCCTGCTCACGTGGCTGATCGGCATCGTGGTGCTGACGCTGGCCACCCTCCGGCTGCCGTCGGTGTTCACCCTGCTGTTCGTGCTGGTCGACATCGCGCTCCTGCTCGTGCTGCTCGGCACCGCCCAGGGCTCGACCGGCCTGCTCCTGGGCGGCGGCATCGCGGTGTTCGCCTTCGCCCTCGTCGGCGTGTACCTGTTCATCGACGCCATGGGCCAGGCCACCGGCGGCAAGCCGATGCCGATGGGCAAGCCGATCATCGGCGGCTGAGCCGCCCGGCGCGCGAGGGCGTCCCCGGTCCCGGGGGCGCCCTCGCGCGCGTCACCGGAAGTCCCGCGAGCTCGACGGCACCCGCAGCTCGAGGCGCTCGACCCGATCGGCCACGAGGTTCACGACGGTCGGGGCGTCGGGGGCGCGCTCCACGCGGCCGCGGATCACGAGCGCCGCGCTGGTGCGCGCCACCACCCGGTGCCGCGCCCACAGCCCCTCCGAGCAGACGACGTTGAGCATGCCGGTCTCGTCCTCGAGGTTGAGGAACGTCGTGCCGCCCGCCGTCGCCGGCCGCTGGCGGTGGGTGACGACCCCGCCGACCTCGATGCGCTCGCCCTCGGGCACCCGCGCGACCGCGGCCACCGCGTAGGCGCCGCGCTCGTCGAGGGCGGCGCGCAGGTGGGTCACCGGGTGGCTGTCCGGTGTCAGGCCGGTGGCCCAGACGTCGGCGACGGTGAGCTCGACCGCGCTCATGCCCGGCAGCGCCGGCGCCCGCAGGCCGACCGCGGTGTCGGGCAGGCGGTCGTGCCGCACGCCGTCGCGCACCACCCCGACCCCGGCCGCCGCCGCGCCCGCCGCCCACAGCGCCTCGCGCCGGTCGAGCCCGAAGCAGCCCAGCGCCCCGGCCGTCGCGAGCGCCTCGACCTGCGCGGTGGTCAGCTCGGCGCGGCGGGCGAGGTCGGCGACGTCGCGGTACTCCCCGTGCCGGTCGCGCTCGGCCACGATGCGTGCCGCCACCTCGTCGCCCATCCCCCGCACCCCGGCCAGCCCGAGCCGCACCGCCACCCCGCCGTGGCTGTCCGGGTGGGGCTCGAGGCCCGGGGTGTCCGCCGAGAGCAGCACGTCCGGCGAGAGCACCACCACCCCGTGGCGGCGGGCGTCCGCGGTGAGCGACTGGGGCGAGTAGAAGCCCATCGGCTGGGCCCGCAGCAGGGCCGCGCAGAACGCGGCGGGGTAGTAGAGCTTGTACCAGGCGCTGACGTAGACGAGCGACGCGAAGCTGATCGAGTGGCTCTCCGGGAAGCCGAAGTTCGCGAACGCCTTGGTCTTGTGGAAGATCGTGTCCGCGAGGTCGCCGGTGATGCCGTTGGCCGCCATGCCCTCGTAGAACCGCTCGCGCATCCGCTCGATGCGCTCGCTGGAGCGCTTGGCCGACAGGGCCCGGCGCAGCTCGTCGGCCTCCGCCGCGGAGAAGCCGGCGACGTCGACCGCGAGCTGCATCAGCTGCTCCTGGAACAGCGGTACCCCCAGCGTCTTGGCCAGCGCCGGCTCGCAGAGCGGGTGGTCGAACACGACCCGCTCCAGCCCGTTGCGCCGCCGGATGTAGGGGTGCACCGAGCCGCCCTGGATCGGGCCGGGCCGGATGAGCGCGACCTCGACCACCAGGTCGTAGAACACGCGGGGCTTCAGCCGGGGCAGCGTCGCCATCTGCGCCCGGGACTCGACCTGGAACACGCCCACCGAGTCGCCCTCGGCGAGCATGGCGAACACCGCCTCGTCGGTGGCCTGCAGGTCGTGCAGCTTCACGTGCACCCCGTGGTGGGCGGCGACGAGGTCGGCGGCGTAGTGCAGCACCGAGAGCATCCCGAGCCCCAGCAGGTCGAACTTGACCAGCCCGACCGCCGCCGCGTCGTCCTTGTCCCACTGGATGACGCTGCGCCCCGGCATCCGCCCCCACTCCACGGGCACCACCTGGTCGACCGGGCGGTCGCAGATGACCATGCCGCCGGAGTGGATGCCGAGGTGGCGCGGGAAGCCGGCGATCTGCTCGGCGAGGCCCGCGACGGCGGCCGGCATCTCCGGCACCTGGCCCGCCAGCTCGGCGCCCGGACCCCACCGGTCGATCTGCTTGCTCCACGCGTCCTGCTGGCCCTGCGAGAACCCGAGCGCGCGGGCGGCGTCGCGCACCGCCGAGCGCGGCCGGTAGGTGATGACGTTGGCGACCTGCGCCGCGCGGTCGCGCCCGTAACGGGCGTAGACGTACTGGATGGCCTCCTCGCGGCGGTCGGACTCGATGTCGAGGTCGATGTCCGGGTAGCCGTCGCGCTCCGGGGACAGGAAGCGCTCGAACAGCAGGCCCATCTGCACGGCGTCGACGTGGGTGATGCCCAGCGCGAAGCACACCGCCGAGTTGGCCGCCGACCCCCGGCCCTGGCAGTAGATGTCGTGGTCGTCGCAGAAGCGCACGATGTCGGCGACGATGAGGAAGTAGCCGGGGAAGCCCTGCGCCTCGATGACGTCGAGCTCGTGGTCGATCACCTCGAACGCCCGCGGCGAGCGCAGCCGGTCGCCGTAGCGCACCCCCGCCCCCAGCCACGTCAGCCGGCGCAGCCAGCTCGCCTCCGTCTCGCCCTCGGGCACCGCGAACGGCGGCAGCTCCGGCGCCAGCAGCTCGAGACCGAACGCGCACTCGCGCCCCAGCGCCGCGGCGTGGGCCACCGCCTGCGGGTGGCGGGCGAACCGCTGCGCCATCTCCGCGCCCGACCGCAGGTGCGCCGGGCCCGGCGGCAGCCAGCCCTCGGCGTCGTCGAGGCTGCGCCGCGCCCGCACCGCCCCCAGCGCCGCCGCCAGCCGGGCGCGGTCCGGCGTCGCGTAGTGCGCCCCCGTCGTCGCCACCGTGCGCAGGCCCCGGCCCGCGTCGGCGCGCGCGGCCAGCTCGGCGAGCGCCGCGTTGCGCTCGGTGTCGTCGGGCAGGCCCTGGTCGGTGAGCTCGACCGCGACGTTGCCCGCGCCGAACAGCGCGACCAGCCGGTCGATCTCGCGGGCCGCGGCGTCCGCGCCCCCGGTGGCCAGCGCCCGGCGCACCGACCCCTTGCGGCACCCCGTCAGCACCTGGACCTGCCCGCCGAGCGTCGCCGCGACCCGCTCGGCGTCGTACACCGGGCGCCCCTTCTCGCCGTGGGTGTGCATCTGCCCCTCGGTGATCGCCCGTGAGATCGCCCGGTAGCCGTCGGGGTCGCGCGCCAGGACCAGCAGGTGGTCGCCCTCGGGGTCGGGCACACCGTTCTGCGGCGCGGACAGCCCCAGCGAGAGCTCCGCCCCGTAGACCGTCGGGACCCCCAGCTCCTGCGCGGCCTCGGCGAAGCGCACCACCCCGTACATGCCGTCGTGGTCGGTGAGCGCGATCGCCTCGAGCCCCAGCCGCGCCGCCTCCTCGACCAGCTCCTCGGGGTGCGACGCGCCGTCGAGGAAGCTGAAGTTGGAGTGCACGTGCAGCTCGGCGTAGGGGACGGACAGCCCGGTGGTGGTACCGGCACCCCGCGGCGGCCTGTACGGCGTGCGGTGACGGCTCCACGCCGGGCTGTCGCCCCCGTCGCCGGGGAACTGCTCGTCGCGCGGCGGGCGGATCCGCCCGGGCCCGTCGACCCGCTCGCCGTCGTCGAACGCCAGCGGGTCGCGCACGAACCCGTCCGGGACGTCCTGCTCCGGTGGCCAGGGCCCGGCGTGGCCGACGTGCGGCTCCTCGTGTCTCCGGGTCGAGCTCCGCTCCGCTGCGTCTCCCTGGATCGCGTCGCGCGTGCCGTTGCCCCGTCCCTGCAGGCTCGGCCCGTCGGCCGGGCGCCCCGAGAGCAGGCGCTCCATCTCCGACCAGTCGACCGGCGGGTTGTTCCACCCCATCAGTCGTAGATCCCTTCCACCGCCCAGCGGCCGTCGCGGTGCACCAGCAGCAGCGCCCGCCCGACCGCGTCGGCGCCGGAGGCCACCGGGTCGGGCGCGAGGTCGGCCGCCGGGTCCGGCTCCGGGACGCGGCCGGCGGCGATCTCGTCGGCGTCGGTGCTGCACACGACCTGGATGCGCACGCTGCCCGCGGACCCGCCGGCGGCCACCGCCCGCGGGTCCCACCAACGGCCGGGATCGGGCCACGGACCACCCCACGCCCGCACCGGGGCGGCGGGCGCGGCGGGGTCGGTGCCGAGGGCCACGTGGGCGGGCGGGGCCGAGAGCCGGCCGCGGGCGGCGCGGCGCACCGGGGCGCCGTCGACGGT